>DRJC01000245.1 GCA_011052365.1 Ignavibacteria bacterium | reverse complement strand
AAGATGGAAGGTCGATTCGATTTTTGCAAGGGCTGTACCGTTAATTGCTACTTTGAACCGTCTTTTGTGTTCCCGACAAATTTATATGCAATATCAAGTTTGCCCTCGAAATTTAAGTACAGTTATAATAAGTTTGTGAAGCAGAAAATAAAGAAATTAAGACATTATAACGGGTTAAAATAAATGCGGAAAATAGTACTCCTAATCTTGATTGTTTTTTTAACCCAATCATTTTCACAATCGAATAAAGAATGGTTCCCCAAAGGATTGAACATTCAACCCTTTACTGCAAATTTTTTGGAACCCAAAGCCGGGTTCTCCTATTTGTTAGATAAAAGCAATATAAGATTGGATATCGGAACATCCGCAGATGTTTTAAGAATTACCGATAAAGGCAAAATAATTTCCTTTGGTGTTGACCTTTTTACATACACGCGTTTAAGGAGCGAAAATAATTTTAAATTTCCCGTAGAAACTACCGACTTTTATTTCGGTGTTAATTATGCCCAAAGATATATTAGAAAAGAAAAAGAATACGGGTTCAGATTCAGATTTGCACACATAAGCACTCACCTTGTTGACGGCAGCTTTAACGGGCAAAGCGGCATCTGGCGTAACGGTAGAGTGCCTATTGTTTACAGCAGAGAATTTTTTGAACTGATACCTTTTTACAGAGTAAACGGATTTCGTGCGTACGCAGGTGTTACTTACTTATTCCATACTTTACCGGCTAATATAAGCAAGGGGATTTATCAGGTTGGATTCGATAATTATTTTACTTCTTTTCCGTCAAAAGTGTTTACGCCATTTATTGCGTATGATTTTAAGCTTTCAAAAATTGATAAATTTACAGGTAACAATATTATTATGGGCGGGATAAAGTTTGGTAAGTTTGATGAAAAAGGCTTCAGCATTACTTTATCTTATTATTCGGGGAAAAGCGTTCATGGTCAGTTGTTCAATATAAATGAAAATTATTTTACTCTCGGTTTTAATATGGATTTGTAATTGAAAGAAACAATAGAAGAATTAAACGAAATAAAAACCTACAAAAAGAATAAAGGAAATAATTATCCGCTTCACATCGGACTATTTCTTTTAACCTTTATTACAACAACTGTTGCAGGAGCAGAATGGATTAGAACCACTCCCGGGCCCTACGAAGCATCATTTCTTTTGAAGGGACTTCCATATTCCTTATCTATGTTGTTTATTCTTGCTTGTCACGAATTCGGTCATTACTTTGCGGCAAAATACCACAAAATTGATACGACCCTTCCATATTTTATTCCTTTACCCTCAATTGCCGGATTTCTAAACTTTGGTACAATGGGTGCCGTTATTAGAATTAAATCGATGATACAGACTAAAAAGGCTATGTTTGATGTTGGTGTTGCCGGACCTATTGCAGGTTTTATCGCAAGTTTAATAATACTGTTTTGGGGTTTTACACACGTACCGGGTAAAGAATATATTTTAAGCATTCACCCGGATTATTTTGCAAATAATTTTGGAAAGGGACAGTTGGAACTTGCTTTCGGAAATACTTTTTTATTTTCTATTTTAAAATCTATTTTCGTTGATAATACACATTTCTTCCCACCGATGAGCGAGATTTATCACTACCCTTATTTGTCTGTTGGCTGGTTCGGATTATTTGTAACAGCGATGAATATGATTCCCGTTGGACAATTAGACGGGGGACATATTAGCTATACAATGTTCGGAGATAAACGGCACTTTAAAATTGCAGTAATCTCATTTGCATTATTATTTGTACTTGGTACATTGGGAATTGTGGAAGGAGTTTTGGGATTGAGTATTACATTCGGTTGGTCGGGTTGGTTGTTCTGGGCTTTAATTTTATACTTTTTTATAAGATTAAAACATCCGCCCATCCCGGATAATTCGGAATTAGATTTTAAAAGAAAGTTGTTGGGTTACGTTAGTTTTATTATTTTACTTATGTCTTTTTCGCCGACTCCCTTTATAATTTCTTTTGGGGGATAATTCATAAATAAATGAGTCTGCTCTAAAAAGGTATGTTTAACAAATTTATGTTTTGTTTTTGTTCAAAATTTTGACCCGATTTTCTCATAATTAACCTTTTTAGATTCGACTCATAAATAAAATGATAAAAAAAATTTATAAATATATTACAGTGTTTTTCTCAATTTTATTCTTAATATTTACCGGGTGTGAAAAAAAATTTGACACTGTAATTAATTCTCAAATCGATAATATTCAAGTAGCTTCTGTTCGTGCAATTGATTTAGTCATCTTTAATCCCGCCGATTCTTCCATTACTTTTTCAATTCGATTTTCTTCAATAAACGGTTTGAACGGCATTTCAATGAATATTTTTTCTCCGTCCAATCAATTAATAAACGATCAACCTGTTGAACTTTTTGATAACGGCAACATTACTAAAAATGGAGATACAACTGCGGGCGATTTGATTTATTCAAATAAATATTTATTCAGCAGCAATTTTGAAAACGGCTCATACAACGTTGAATATATAATTACATTAAATGACGGAACGACAAAAAGAGTAGCTTCGCAGCACTTTATATTCAATACAGGTAAATCAAACGCGCCACCTGTAGTCAGCAATTTAATACTGCCTGATACAGTTCAGACAAATGTAAAATTTACTTTTTCAATTATGGCAAACGATCCGGATGGCTTGCAGGACATAAAAAAAGTTTATTATGAATTATTTATGCCTAACGGAACAAAGATAACCAACAGTCAGGGCATATCTCAATTCCCCTTACTTGACGACGGCAACACCGCTTCAAACGGTGATGTCACCGCCGGAGACGGAAAATATACTAACTTTTTAACTTTTCCCAATACTGTTACATTAGGAACCTGGAAGTTTAATTTTACCGCAATAGATAAAGCCGGAAATACAAGCAACACAATTACACAAAATGTTGAAGTAAAATGATAAGAATATTTAAATATATAATTATACTGATGATGTTAACAGGGATTACTTATTCACAGGTAATTCCTGATAATTTTAATTTAACACAAAAAATATCGTTGGCAAAAGCAAAAGCTGATGGTGTTATTGCCTCTAATGCAATTACAGATTTAATTGTTGTCGGCGATACAATTTGGGCTGCGGGAGACGGTTTGAGCGTATCTTTTGATAACGGAATAAGCTGGAAAAGTTTTTTAGGTACTACCGAATTCGGCACAGAAGGTATTACTGCTCTTGCTTATAATAACGGGGTCGTTTGGGTCGCAACCTCTCACAAGGAAACTAAATTGGGGGAAGTTGTTGATGTTGGTACGGGATTAAAATATACTCTTAATAACGGGGTATCTTGGACATCCGTTCCACAACCTGTAGATAATCAAAATGATACTACAATTAATTATGGGGTAAATATATTACGAGCATTACCTATAACAATCGCCGTGAATAATATAACATTTGATATTGCATTTACCCCGGGCACTGTTTGGATAACATCGTGGGCAGGTGGGTTAAGAAAAAGCACGGATTACGGAACGACCTGGGAACGTGTTGTTATCCCACCGGATTATCTCGATGAAATAGCGCCTACAGATACATTAAGCTTTTGTTTATCACCCTCCGCAGGCAAGATTTGCTCCGAGGGTAATTTAAATCACAGTGCTTTTTCAGTAATTTCAACTAACGATTCTACACTTTATGTCGGCACTGCAGGCGGCATCAATAAATCTACAGACGGGGGAATAAGCTGGAGAAAATTTAATCATCAAAACCAGGCAAACCCGATATCCGGTAATTTTGTTGTTGCTCTCGGTTTTAATAAAAACAATAATTCACTTTGGGCAGCTACTTGGGTTGCTGAAGGAACAGGAGAATTTTACTCGGTAAGTTTATCAAAGGATGGGGGAGATAATTGGACATCTTTTCTTAACGGTGAAAGAACGCACAACTTTGGGTTCAAAGGAGATGACGTTATTGCAGTCTCCGATAACGGCGCCTTCAGATCGAGTAATCTTGGTGCAACGTGGATTACCCCCGCAACTATTAAAGATTCGCAGACGAATATAACTTTAAAAACAAACACATTCTTTTCTGCTACTTCACAGAATAATGATATTTGGCTGGGAAGTAACGGTGGTTTGGTAAAACTTACCGAAGGAGTCAGTACCTGGACAGGAAACTGGAAGTTGTTTTTTGTTACTCTACCTTTCACCTCAACCGATGAAAATTATGCCTTCCCCAATCCTTTTTCACCGAGAGTTGAGACGCTTAAAATAAAATATTCAACAGGAGGGAAAAGTGTCCCTGTAACAATAAGAATATTTGATTTCGGGATGAATTATGTCAGTACAATAATACAAAATGTAACTCGCGGAAACCCGGCACTCAGTGCTGATAATACCGGTGTTATTGATTATTGGGACGGACGTGATGCAAATGGAAATTATGTGCCGAACGGCATTTACTTTTACAGAATTGATGCCGGCGGAAGTGTTCGATTCGGAAAAATTTTAGTAGTGCAATAAGAGGACGATTTGAAAAAAATAATAACCTTAATATTAATTTTTGTCTCCACACTTGCAGCGCAGCCGGAGTTCAGTAGTATCAGCAGCCAGCCTGGTGCTTTCAGCAGAATGGGATTCGGTGCGAGGGGAATAGGCATGGGCAATGCAATGTCTTCTGTTAAATACGGTAATCTTGTTTCTTATTACAACCCTGCTTTGTCTGTCTTTCAGAAAGACAACTCTTTTCAAACTTCTTACGCTATTTTGTCGTTGGACAGAAAATTAAATTTTTTGAATTTCACAAAACGTTTTACTCTTCCAAGAAAAAGAAAAGACTTAAGCAAAAAGAAAGAGGATGCTTTAGTAGCAGGTATAAGCTTCGGTATTATAAATGCCGGAGTCGGCAATATTATCGGAAGAGATAATCAAGGAAATAATACCGGCGAATTTTCAACATCTGAAAATCAATTTTTTGTGTCTGTTGCCAAAGAATTCTCAAAAAAATTAGCTCTCGGTATTTCCATAAAATTTTATCACTACAAACTTTTTAAAAATATAACTTCTTCAGGAATCGGCTTTGATATAGGTGGCATTTATTCATTAAATAAGCAATGGACGTTATCTTTTATGGTCGCCGATCTAAATAGTAAATATAAATGGGACACAACCCCCGTCCTTCAACTTGCCGGGAGTCAAACTGAAAATAAATTTCCCTTGCTAAAAAAAATAGGTGTGAGTTATTTAAGTAAAAAGTTTAAGACTCTAATCGCTGCCGAACTTGAAAGCAGCAATGCAGGGACAACCATTTTTAGAATTGGTGCGGAACATTATTTAACAAAAAACATTACTCTACGCGGGGGTATTGACCGGTACAATTTAAGAAATTCCGATTTTCCTTTTCGACCATCGCTTGGTATTTCCTTTATACGTAAAGTAGGGAGTTTTATACTTAGTGTGGATTATGCTTATGTAATAGAAAGGTATTCACCTAAAGACAGGCACATTGTTGGAATAACTGCAAGGTTTTAATTTTTAACCTATTTTTGAATAAAAGATTTATGTAATTTTTAATTTAAAAGATTTTTTAAGATTAAAAAAAAGAATTTAAACAATAATAAGCTGATGAATAAATATTTTATAAAAATATTACTAATATTGCTACTATCCGCCACTGCTGTTTATACACAATCTGCCGGTGAAAGCGGTTTGGCTTTTTTAAAAATAGGATTTGGTGCAAGAAATATCGCGATGGGTAATGCGGGCACTGTGTTCTCTAATGGAGTTACTGCTCAATTTTATAATCCTGCTAAGCTTGCCTATTCCGATGATAAAGAATTAATTGCAATGCACAACAATTGGATACAGGACGTAAATAGTGATGTAATCGGTGCAATAACAAAAATATTAGGAATGAGAATCGGTGTTGGTGTAAATATAACATCCGTAAACAATATTGAGGTACGGACAAAACCGGGTGAAGCACAGGCAAAATTCGATGCTAAATTTTTCTCAGGGAATATCTCTACCGGGTTTGAAATCTATAATGGAATAAAATTCGGTGTAACTTATAAATATCTGTATGAACAATTTTTTATAAACGAAGCTAAAGGATATGCTTGGGACTTTGGGCTTGACTATAAGACACAAATCCCGAATTTAACCGCTTCTTTTGTAATTAGAAATCTCGGTTCAATGGACGCACTGAAGACACAGACAACAGTAGTCCCAACGGAAATAGTTGCCGGTGCAAGTTATTTATACAATATTCCGAATAACGAATTAAGTTTTACAGTCGGTGGAGAAATTCAAAGATTTACAAAAACAGATAATACACATTTAAACTTTGGAGGCGAGGCTGTATATAAAAAGTTGATTGCAGTAAGGTTAGGGTATCAAAGTGGTTATGATTCACGCAGTTTTACTTACGGCTTTGGTCTTTATTGGCATAGCCTAACTTTTGATTTCGCTTATGTTCCTTTTCAGCTCGGACTCGGCAGCGCTAACTTATTCTCACTTCGTTATAAATTTTAGTAGTGAATTAGGATATAATAGTTTATTGATGCTATTTTTAAGTTGGAAATAAGTTCATATAAATAAGCTTGACTTTTGTTAAGCTATAGTTTAACATTAGGCTATAAAAAATGGACAATTCTAAAATTGTTTTTAATAAGTTATCAATATCTATCCATTACGGTAAAATTATAAACAATATTTTTATTGTTGTTGAAAATAATAAATCTCGTGTGATTGAAAATTTTACAAATCTTGATGATAATACTAAAGATGATATAAAAGATTTAATAAGTAAAATGGCAACAGTACCTAATTTTAAGTCACCTAAAATTCGTCCAATTTTAAAAGGTTATAGCTTTGGTGAGATAAAACCTAAACCCCATAGATTTTTCTTTTTTAAAAAAAGCGGCAATAACATTATATTTTTTAATTACGTGCTTAAAAAGAAAGACTCATTAGGTGATAAATTTTATAAAAAATTAGAGAAGGAAAAAAATAGATATGAAAAAGAATTTCAAAAATACTACAAAAGTCTTTGAGGAATTTTTTGCATCTAAACCAAGTGTTAATCAAAAAGCTTGGGGGTTAATCAATGATTTTTACAATATAATATTAACCTATATGGATTTGAAAAATATATCAAAAGCTAAGTTAGCAGAAAAAACCGGTAAATCCCGTTCTGCAATTTCACAAATGTTTAATAAAACTCCCAACATAACATTAAAGAAAATGGTAGAAATTGCAGATTCAATTGGACTTGATATTAACTTATATTCTAATGAAGTTAATTTATTTTCTCTAAATGAAAGAACAATAAAAGTTATCATACCGATGAATGTACCTAATTATGTTGATAATCAATTAGAACAAGAAAGAAGTAATATAAATACTTGGAACACTAATGATTTTAAAGTAAAAAAAACTCAAAGGAAATATGCCTTTAATCAATTTTTAGATGTACAAGAAAACAACTTTATATCAATTAATTGAAATAAACATTAAATATTATGAAACAACAAAATAATAAAGTAAAAAAAATACAATTTAAAATTTCGGAAATAAAAAAAATTGAACATTTCGAAAAAGATTTTAAAGAATATGGGTTGAAATTAGATGATTTAAAAAAATGTAAATTAGAAACACAGGTCGGATTAAATATTGATCCACAGAAAAGTAGTATAGCTATAAAGTTTTCAGCTAATTTCTTTTTTACTCAAGGAATAAAGAAAATTAATTTATTTGGAATAAAGACTTTGCATTCCTTTAAAATTAGATCCTTTAACAAAACGCTTGCAATATTAAATAATAATGAAATAGATTTACCCGACAATTTTATTAAGACTTTACTTGGTATTTCTATTTCAAGTTCCAGAGGAATGATGGCAGTATTAAACACAAATCCTGCTTATCAAAAATATAACATACCTCTAATGAATCCTACAGAATTAATAGAAACCATGATGAAACACTAATCATAGTTAATTAAATTCTAAAATATAATGTGAATTTATGTTTAATATTGTCTCAATTAATACATCAAAGATTACAGATAAACAGTGGGATGATTTTATCTCTCAATCTGATAACGGAACTTTATTCCACACAAGAAAATTTTTATCGTATCATCCTAAAAAAAGATTTAAGGATACTTCATTAATTATCTTTAAAAAAGAAAAGATTTTTTCCTTATTTCCGGCGGCTATAATTGTAAGAAACGGACAAAAAATATTGTCTTCCCACCCCGGTGCATCTTACGGCGGCTTTGTCCACAAATCCGATTTGAAATTACAAGATGCTTTTTCAATTGTAGAAGGATTAATTGAATACGCTAAAAATCAAAAATGTGATTCTATTGAACTTACTCAGGTACCTATTATTTACCAGTCTAAATATTCCAACTATCTTGATTTTGCTTTAATAAAAAACGGTTTTGAATATAAGAGGAGAGAGATATCAAGTGTGGTTCAATTGGATATTCCCGAAGGAAAATTGTTATCAACATATAGGGCTACCGCAAGAACGGCAACTAAAAAATCTATGAAACTCGGAATTGAGGTAAGAGAATGCGAAGAGTTTGAAAATTATTATGAAATATTAAAAAAGAATTTGAGCTTGCGGCACAATGTACAACCGACACATACTTTAAGCGAATTAAAAAGATTAAAAAAATTATTCCCTGATGAAATTAGGTTGTGGGGTGCATTTAAAGGTAAAAAGCTGATTGCAGGTGTCTGTAATTTCAGTGCGAATCCAAAAGTTGTTTTAGCTTTTTACATTAGCCATCTCGAAAAATACCAGGAATACAGGGCGGTTAATCTTTTGTTTTACGAAATAATGAAAGAGTACCAAACGGAAGGATTTAAATTCCTGGACTTCGGAATTTTTACGGTAAATATGGACCCAAACTGGGGCTTGGCAAGATTTAAAGAAAATTTCGGGGCAAGGGGAATATTCAGGGATACATTCAGAATTAAGTTGTAATGTTAAAAATATTACACATAGCTCCTCAAAATTATGCCGGTGTACCTTATGATTTTTATAGGATGCACTTATCCGTAGGCGACCATTCCAGAATTATTACATTACACAAAAACATAAGGGATTTTCCCGAAGATATTTGCCTTGATCTACCTTTGCCGAATTTTTCTCTTGCAAAAAAATGGAGAAAAAATAAGGTGGACGTTGTAGAAAGCAAAACTAAAAAAGATATTTACTTCAAGCCCAAAAATTTTGCTGAAAAGATTTACTTTAAAATAAATGATAAATTCAAAGAGAATACAATAAACAAAACTATTGAAGAATATCATTTAAATGATTTTGATATAATTCATTTTGATGCAGGGCTTGGTTTTTACAGAAACGCAAAACAGGCGAAAGAATGGAAAAAAGAAGGCAAAAAAATAGTCTGCTGTTATTACGGAAGTGATTTGAGAATAAGAGGAGTAATAAGAGAACTTGATGAAATATCGGATCTAAATATTACATCGGAATACGATCACTTGGCAATGAAAGATGACTTGCAATATTTGTTCTATCCCTTCGACATAAGCGAGCTGCCGGAAAGACAATTAAATCAAGATGATATTATAAGGATAATCCACTCACCGACAAACAGAAAATACAAAGGAACGAATTTAATTATTAGTGTAATTGAAAAAATCAAAAAAGAGAAAAAGATAGAATTTCTTTTAATTGAAGATATGAAAAGAAGTGAACTTCTAAAAATTAAAAACACTTGCGATATCTGTATTGACCAGGTTGGAGGAACAATGGGAGGAACGGGCTATGGAAAAGCAGGGCTTGAAACTCTCGGGATGGGTATTCCCACAATCACAAATATGAGTAAAGAATATCAAAACTGGCTCCCTGAAAATCCGTTTACTGTTGCAAATAATGAAGATGAGCTTTATCAAAAATTGAATGAATTGATTGATAACAAAGATTTGCGTCTTGGTTTGGGTCAAAAGGGTAAAGCCTGGGTAGAAAAATATCACGGTTACAAAAATGTTGATAAAAGATTGAAAGAACTTTACAGACTAAAAAATATAATCTAATTGAAAAGCTTATCGAAATCGGTTCTGTGGTATTCCGCCGGCAATCTTTTCGTAAGATTCTTGAGTTTTATTTTACTTCCTTTATATTCTAATCTAATTGCACCATCTGAATTTGGAAAGTATGCACTGTTGATGTCTGCCTATTCCATTGCTTCCATTTTTTATCAATCGGGGTTGCACGCCGCATTAACAAAATTTTATTTAGAAGAAAAAGACGAGCAAAAAAGAAAAGATAAATTCTCAACTATCTTAAATTTCATAATTGTTACCGGAATAATTTTTTCAGGAATAATCTTTTTATTCTCAAAAGAATTATCTGTTTTAATTATTGGAGGCAACGATTATTCCGATTTAATAACAATCTTATTTTCAGCATTATTTTTTGAGACCATTTCATTTTACGTACTTCATTTATTAAAGACGAAAGAAATATCCAACAAGGTTGTCTTTTATTCGTCAATCGGGGCAATAAGTAATTTCGTTTTAAATATTATTTTAGTATACATTTTAAGAGAAGGTGTAAAAGGTATATTCGTATCACAGCTTTTTTCCGCAGTAATTCTGATAGTGATTTTATTACCTATTTTAAAGAAAGAATATTTATTTAAGTTCAACCCGGTTTTTCTAAAACAGGCATTAAGATTTTCATATCCATTCATAATTTCAGGCGTGCTGGCAACAGCAATTGATTTTTCCGACAGGTTTATTTTAAATCATTTCTTGGGAATTGATGAAGTAGGCGTTTACGGCTTCTCATACAGAATAGCCATGATTATGAATGTGTTCGTTATTTCTTTCAGAACAGCGTGGACACCTCACGCATTAAATCTATTTAATATCGGTGATTATAAAGCTCGATACAGTGATACATTTATTAAATTCTTAGCATTAGGAAGCGTAGTATTATTAATTGTATCGCTTTTAGCGAATGAATTATTTTCGCTAAACTTTTTAGGAATAAATATATTTAACGATATATATAAACCGGGGATAGTAATTCTGCCTTATGTTTTATTGGGATATTTGTTCAACGGTCTTTCATCATTTTATTCGGTTTATCCTTTAACTTCGGGTAAAAGTTTTCATTTTCTTTTTTCTGATGGTTTGGGACTTGCAATAAATTTAATATTAAATATAATATTCATTCCTGTGATTGGTATTCTCGGAGCCGCGATTGCAACAACAATTAGTTTTTCATTTAGCGCATTTTATCTTTTTATAATTTCAAAAAATAAGATCCAAATTGATTATCACAAGAAAAAAAATATATGGATCGTTTTACCCTGTTTAATATTTTTAATCACCGGTTTATACCTCAATAATTTATTGGTGAATATAATTTTTATTATTATCTATCTTATAATCATTAAGAAATTTGTAAAGTTGAATTGGTTTGAAGTATTAAGGTTTTCAAAGTGAGTCGATAAAAGAAATTAGTTTAAGTGATTCTTCTTCCCAGTTGTTTCCATCCTCTATAAATTTTCTGGCAGCCACAGAATGTTTGTTTAACAATTCTTTTTGTAAAAGATATCTTTCTGTTTTGCTTACTATTTCATCAATGTTTTTAGGATCAATTAGAAACCCGAAATCATCAATTTTAATATCTTTTATTAAAGGTTTAATAGATGAATAAATAACAGGTTTCCCGGCAGCTAAATATTCAAACAGTTTTATTGGAAGGGAATTTTTATAAATAAAAGACAGCTCTCTCAAATCAAAGCATACATCCATCTCGGAAAGATTATCCGAGATTTTATCGTAATCCGTCCAACCTATAATTTCTACGTTTTGAATATTGTTTTTAATCAGTTTTTCGTTAAATATTTCTTCTTCATCGGGGAATTCAAATCTGCCGGCAATTTTTAATTTTATATTTCTATCGGGATATTTTTTTTGCAGAGTAGTAAAAACTTTCAAGAGTGATAATATACCCCGCTTAAAATTAATAACACCGGCGTATCCCAAAGTGAAATCAGTTTCAGATTTGGATGGCTCGGTATAATTAAAAAATTCTAAAACAGGGTAGTACCCTACAATTACTTTTCTTTTGAACGGAGCTATCAAATCGTATCTTTTCTTTTTCCCTTTTT
>DRJC01000244.1 GCA_011052365.1 Ignavibacteria bacterium | reverse complement strand
GCAACCCCGAAGGTTTTGTTTTTAAGAATGTTAATAGTTTCAAGTATAATTATTCTATTTAAGGTAACCTTCGGGGTTTGCCGGCACAACAATCCCTCAAGGTATTGATGTATTAGTAAACGATAATAAAAAATAATTTTTAACTAATTTAGGTAACTTGAAATTTGAAACAATTTTAAAAAAACTTAAATTATAAACAGATGAAAAAAGCACCTAATAACAGAACTCTAATTATCACAGAAAATGAAAAAAGTGAATTAACAAAAAAATTATTTACTGTAAAAAGTAAAACAACAGTTAATCAAATAAAAAATAAAATTATAAACCAAGATATATTTGATGTCTTAAAATATTTACCGGATAATTTTATTGATTTACTGTTTATCGATCCGCCGTATAACCTCACTAAAAAATTTAACTCAAATTTCTTTAAAGAAATTGAAATAAATGAATACGAATTATGGCTTGATTCGTGGTTGAGTAAATTAGTGACAAAATTAAAAGAAACAGCTTCGGTATATATTTGCGGTGATTGGAAATCGTCGCCTGCCATTTACAATATTGCAAAAAAATATTTTATAATAAAAAACAGAATTACCTGGGAAAGAGAAAAGGGAAGAGGAGCAAAAACTAATTGGAAAAATTGTTCCGAAGATATTTGGTTCTGCACAAAAAGTTCCGACTATACTTTTAATGTTGATGATGTAAAAATAAGACGTAAAGTTCTCGCACCTTATAAAGATGATAAGGGATTGCCGAAAGATTGGGAGTTGAAAGGGGAAAGTGCTTTTAGAACAACCCACCCTTCAAATTTATGGACAGACATAACAATACCATTTTGGTCAATGCCGGAGAATACCAATCACCCGACCCAAAAACCTGAGAAATTGTTGGCGAAAATAATATTAGCGAGTACGAATAAAGGTGACTTTGTTTTTGATCCGTTTTTAGGCTCCGGTACAACAGCAGTAGTTGCAAAAAAATTGGGAAGAAAATATTCGGGGATAGAAGTAGATAATGATTTTTGCTGTCTAACACAAAAGCGTCTGGAGTTAGCAAACGATGATAAATCTATACAAGGTTACATAGACGGTGTCTTTTGGGAAAGGAATACACTTAACGTAATTGGTAAAAAAAAGAAATAAAATAGGATATCTTTATAACCGAATTTTTTGAATTAAAATTTATTTTTGCTAATTTTTGACTTCACTAATAATAAAAATCACCGGGTATCGGTTAACAGGTGATTGCCCAACTCCGTCAGGTCCGAGAGGAAGCAGCGGTAAGCATGATATTTGTGTAACTGATCGCCCGGTTTTTTTATATTTAGGATCAATAAACTTTATAGATTAAAAGACACTCCAAGGACATAAGTCTTATTATTAAATATAGGGTCATCCCTTCTAATACCTAAATAAAGTTTAAAAGGTAATTGGTTATTTTCATTTTTTATCTTTTTAACAATAGAAGGATAATTGTTAATTATTCCCAATACATTTGAAGAAGTAGAAGTTGTATCTTTTACTGCTTTCTTATCATCTTTTTTTTGAATGAAGAATTTATAAATCAGGACTAACCCGGTTGCTACTCCCATAAGTACCCAAATTGTTGAAGTCTTATCCTGATTTTTTCGAATGGTGGTTGTTGTACTTCCACCTCCCCCGGGAGGGCCTCCCTCTTTAGACTTATATAGACTTTGTGCCATAGTATTAACGGGAGCATAAACAAAAACAAAAAATAAAATTGTAATAAGAACCGGAAGAATTTTTGATTTTTTATGTTGGTGGAACATAATCACCTCAAAATTATTTAAAGAATATTTTTATTTGCTAATTTTTATCTTTAATGTCAATACAAATATAAGCCACATCATTGGAATTATGAAAAACATTGGGTTTTTCTAAGAACAATAACAACTTATAAATTATTAGTTAATCTTAAATGAGTTAAGAATATCGTTATATAATTTTTCATACTTATTATAAGTATACTTCGATCCATTAATAATCAGTAGAAAATTTTGCTCTGGGCCCACGTATTCAAATAATTGATAAAAACTTTTTCCGTAAATCATTCTTGCAGTAGATCTTCTTTTTAGTCCGTTAGCTAACGGATTATTAGGTTCATTTACAAAAGGATATTTTGTGTAATCATTAATGTTTTCATTATTATCAATTCTAATAATGGAAATTGTTGTACCAAGGACACTATTAAAAAACCTCGTTCCTTTTTTTCCTTTAATCAGATGTGTGCGAATCATAAAATCATCAAATCGTTTCCACCTTTTACTTAAACTTATAGAAAAACCAATTGGAGATTTTGTTTCAAGATTCTTGCCTTTTGAAATTTGTCCCGGCGTTAGTCCTACAGTTGCAAGTGCAGATTGTTTATCGATTATTATAGGCAGTTTAAGTTTCACTCTTGATTTATTTATTCTGTTAAAGATAAAATTGTAGAAAAGATTATTTGAAGGTTCATATTTTTTTGTTAAAGAAGAGAAGATAAATACATCGGATTTATTTCTTAGAGTAGATCTTACCGTACTATTTAATTTTGTTTTAATTCTGCTGTTAGTAATTTCTGTAATGTCTTGAGTATAAATTCTTCCCTTTTCTTTTAACTTTGAAAAAGTACGGAAAACTAAATTAACTGAATTACTGTCAACTTTATAGAGAGATATTCTTGTCAGATTAAAAATATCTTTACTTAAAAAATCTTCAGTTAATTTTAAAAAATGATTTCTGTTTATGTGAAGTTTCTCTTTATACATTTGTCCGTTTAGTGATTTATCGATTAGTTCTGCTTCTAAGTTGGAATTGTAGACAGCAAACCGGTTGTATAAAGGGTTATTATAAGTTATAAGTACGGTAAATAATATCCTGTTTTTATAAAAAAAAGTACTGTCAATAGAAAGTTGATTATAGTCTGGATTAAGCGGTAGAGAATAATCAATTAAATTAGATAAAGAATCGTTGGCTGCATTAACTCCGTTGATAGCTCTTAAAATTGTATTCTCTAATATTTTTTTTGAAAGAGGCAAATTTTTGTTTTCAGGCTTTTTGGAACAACCTGTTACAAGCAAAGAGAAGAGTAAAAATGTAGATAGTAAAAATTTATTCATAACTTTTGGTAAATTTAACAAAATATAATAATTAATTTTGATATATTTTCAATTGATTTTATATTAATACTATGTATTTTATAATGAGTCCAAATTTTATTATTCAATAAAAAAATGTTCGTATTACTTCTTAGTATAGTTTGAAAAAAATCACACTCACACTTTTTCTGATTTTAATAGGTTTATCGAATCTAAAAGCACAGAATATTTCAGCTCCTTCTTTTGGTTTAGAAGGTGTTAAATTTTCTGTAAAGATAAATAGTATTCCTGATTCAATTAAAATCATTACTATTGTTTTAACCGATCAAGAGAAAGAACAAAAATATCTTTTAAATGTAAATAACAGTAAAGTAGATACATTAATTTCTTCAAACCTGACGGGTGCTCTAATTTTATCTGTACCTGTTTTAAAAAATATATCAACAAACATTAGAGTTATCCCGGGATGGTTGAGTCTTGTACCTCCTCTTTTAGCTATTTTGTTGGCTTTAATTTTCAGGCAAGTGATCATTGCGTTGTTAATCGGTATTTGGAGTGGAGCAATTTTCATCAATGGTTATAATCCTATAATAGGTCTCTTAAGGGTAATTGATACATACATTATAAATGCTTTAACTAATACTTCCCATATCCAAATTATTGTCTTTACATCGTTGTTCGGCGGGGTTGTCGGTTTAATATCTAAAAGCGGGGGAACAAAAGGTCTTGCTGATCTAATTACGAAATTTGCTAAATCGAGAAGATCCGGTTTACTTTCAACTTGGTTAATGGGTATTGCAATATTTTTTGATGATTATGCAAACACTTTAATTGTCGGTAATTTAATGAGACCAATTACGGACAAGCTGCTTGTTTCTAGAGAGAAACTGTCTTTTATTGTTGATGCCACGGCGGCACCTGTTGCCAGTCTTTTTATTGTCAGTTCTTGGATCGGCTACGAAGTAGGTCTTATTCACGACGGGTTAAAGATGATCGGTTCTACAGAAAATGCTTACGATGTTTTTCTTCAAACAATTCCATATCGTTTTTATCCAATATTAATGTTAATATTTGTATTTCTTGTTGCATATTTAAAACGTGATTTCGGTCCGATGTTAAAAGCCGAAAAAAGAGCTGTTGATGAAGGGCGGGTAACGGGAAAAGATGTTTTAATAGGACAAGATTTAACCGGGTCAACATCACTTTTTGGAAATGAAGATAAAGCTAAATGGTACAACGGTGTTATACCAATTCTTGTACTTGTCTTCGGGACTATTATAGGACTTTATATTACGGGCATAAATGCATTAGCTGCCAAAGGAATTACAAATTATGGAATGAGAGATATCATTGGTAGTTCCGATTCTTACGTAGCGCTTTTGTGGGCAAGTTTTTCAGCTTGTATTATTGCAGGTATTATGATTATGTCTCAAAAAATTATGACACTTAAAGAAACTGTTGATGCTTGGTTTATGGGTTTGCGGTCAATGTTTTTAGCTTTAATAATTCTAACGCTTGCTTGGTCAATAGGGGCAATAACAAATGAGATGAAAATAGCCGATTATATTGTAAGTATTTTGGGTGATTCATTAAATCCTCATTTTCTACCCGTTCTTGTATTTCTTGTTAGTGCAGCAATAAGTTTTTCAACGGGAACAAGTTGGGGTACTATGGCAATATTAATGCCTATTGTAATTCCGCTTTCAGTAACAATTTCTGCGTATAATAATTTTATTGCAGCCGATACTCAACTAATATTAATCGGGGTGATCAGTTCGGTATTAGCCGGCTCGGTATTCGGAGATCACTGCTCGCCTATTTCCGATACTACAATTCTAAGCTCAATGGCGTCGGGCTGCGACCATGTAGACCACGTTAGGACGCAGCTTCCTTATGCGATCTCAGTTGCATTTTTCACTATGTTATTGGGTGATATACCCACGGCTTACGGCTTCTCCCCGTATTTTTCAATAATAATAATTGCAGTAATTTTAATAGCAATATTATATATCTTCGGTAAGAAAGTTGATTATAAATTTAGTAAAGTGAAAAATTAAAAGTTAACTGTTCTCGTTAAAATATCTGATTAAAATATTTGCTTTACTTTTCCCCACAACTTCAGCGAT
>DRJC01000243.1 GCA_011052365.1 Ignavibacteria bacterium | reverse complement strand
TTATAACATAATTCTGATAGTGGGCAACATCAGGATAGCCGTCTTATGTTAAATTGTTGTACACTTTTAAATGGTCAAACTTTAATTGATAATTCAAAAATTAAAAATATTATTCCTTTTATCTTCTTTTTAAGAGAGAGTTTTTTCATTACTAATTTAAAATATTATTATATGCAGAATAAATCTACATTTAATAAAAGGGATTGATTTTGCTATCAATTTTTTATTTGTATTGGCGCATACTTTATAACGAATACCGAAAAAGGTTCTTTTCTAAAAGTACACTCTTCGGTGCGGCGTTAATAATCTTTCTAACTATTTTTTCTGTAGGGTTTGGTTTTGCCCTGGGGTTTCTTGTTAGTTATACCCGCTTACATCCTGAATTAAATGCGGGAGATCCGTTTTACGGTATTAGATTAGTGTTCTTACAAATGATAGGAAGTGTAATTCTTTTAAAGGTAACCTATAATGCACGAACCTTCAAACAATTAAACCTTAATACTCTCAGACTTTTTCCGGTTACCAAATCCACAATATTTTTATTTGATATCAACATTGGTTTTATTGATTTGATATCACTTTACCTGATGGAATTTTTAATAGGGCTTATTGCCGGCGCCGGTGGCTTTTCAATATCGATATACACTGCAATAGTTTTCTTAATTTTTTGTTTCAGCCTTGTTTATTTTGTTCACATAATTAGTGAGTTATTTCAGAGTATAATAAAATTATTTAGCTACCTACCTAAAATTCGTACAACTATTGTTGTGTTACTAACTTTAATACTTCTTTATTTTGTATTTATAAAAGAATTAACATGGGAAATAGTAATAAACAATAATCCACTTAGCTGGAATGTTAGCTCTATATTTTCCTTAACAATTTTCCATCAGAATCATTGGATATTTGAGATAATTCTGCTTAACATAATATTTTCAATAATCGGTTTGGTTTTTATCATTTCAATTAAAATTATACACGCCAATTTGTTCTCGGCACATATCCTTAAGAAAACTCAGGAAGTAAAAAAGGCTAAAATACAATTGAGCCGCCTTATATCCTTTTTCCCTGAAAAGTTACAGCTTTATGTAGAAAAAGATATTAAATACTTATTTCGTAGCAGCCGTTCGCTTACTGCTATCATTATGGAAGTAATGCTGCTGGTATTTGTAGGTTATATGTACTTTACTCACGGCAAGTATTATAATAGTATTTATTTGCCTGTTGCTTTTGTAATAACATTCCCGGTGTTAATATGGGATTTTTTTCTTAGTAATATCTGGGGTTTAGAAAAACAAGGATTTGGATTTTATATGTATTCAAATGTTAATTTTAATGCTTTGGTGATTTCAAAAAATATAAGTTTTCTGTTTGTAAGGCTGCCGGTAATTTTATTAATTAGTGTAGTTTTAAGCACTCTTTTTTCATTTGAATATTTTCCCGTAATTATTCTTTTATACCTGATACTTAATTTTACTTTACTTATGTTTTCCAATATTGTATCCGTTAGAAATCCTTACCCTGTAGATTTCAAAGAAAGTTCATTTTCTAAAAGGCAGCAGCGAAGTTTTTCTTTGCTCGGTTTTATAGGTTTAATGATATATTTGATTTTACCGGCAGCAATTCTTTTTATACTTTATAAATTAGGTACAGGATTAGTTTTTTATTCGATTATGAGCGTGATTCTTATTCTCCTTTTCATCTTTTACAAAAAGATGGTTTCTTATGCTTCTTCATTATTATATAAACAAAAAGAAAATATTTATAAAAAACTGATAAAAACATGATTAAAATAAACGGATTAAGTAAAAAGTATAATGGTTTGCTTGCAATAGATAATTTAACCCTAACAGTGCCTGAAAGATCGATATTTGGATATGTGGGACCAAATGGAGCGGGAAAGTCAACAACAATAAATATACTTACAGGAATGATTCTTCCAACCGAGGGCGAAGTAAAATTACTTGGATATGATTTGAGGAAAGATTCCATTGAAATAAAGAAAAGAATTGGAGTTATTCTTGAAGTTCTTAATTTATTCGAGGGGTTAACCGGTGAAGAACATCTTAGGTTTGTTGGAAAGGTTTATAAAATTGATAAAAATATTCTGGAAAAAAGAATAAAAGAGACACTTGATTTTTTTGATTTAACTTCAGCAAAAGACCGTTTGATTGAAACATATTCTCAGGGTATGAAAAAGAAATTAGCATTTGCCTCGGCAATAATTCATAAGCCAAAGATATTATTAATGGATGAGCCATTTGAGAATGTAGATCCCATTTCAAGAAAAAAAATAAAAGATATTCTAAACAAATTTAGAAATAATGGTTCTACTATTTTAATCACATCGCATTCATTGGTTGAAGTTGAAGATTTTTGCGACGAAGTAGCGATTATTAACAAAGGAGAAATAGTTTTTCAATCGGCAACAAAGGACATCCGTCACAAAATAAAAAATGAAATAACCCAAGAGACATATCAATCCCTTGAAGAAATTTTTATTGATTTAACAACAGAAAAAGAAGATAAAGAGAAAACGCTTTCTTGGTTGTGATGGCATTTATTTTTATT
>DRJC01000242.1 GCA_011052365.1 Ignavibacteria bacterium | reverse complement strand
GTACAGTTAAAGAGAAACGGCAAAGTGGTAAATACTTTTACAATTACTTCCCCTGATACAACCCTTTACGATAATTCACTCAACCCGAACAGCACTTACACTTATCAGGCAATAGAGTGGCAAAACGGAAGAGAGACTGCAAAGAGTGAATTGGTAAGTGCCCAAACAATGGATACAACAAGTAATAACTTTACATGGCAGAAATATTACTTTGGTGGAGCTGCTTTTAGTGTATTACACGATGTCGCAATTGTAAACGATTCGGATATCTGGGCGGTAGGAGAAATACACACTGCAGAAACCGACCAATGGAACGCCGACAGCACCAAATAGATACAGCCATACAATGCTGTTCATTGGGATGGACATAAGTGGGAGTTGAAGAGGATTATGTTTTATACATTCTGTAATCAAACTTATATAGCTCCTTACCCGGCAAGGGCGGTGTCTAATTTCCCTGATACGGGTTCTTAAGTTTCTTTGTTCTTTAATAATAAACCATTCAATTAACCAATCATCAAATCTCACAATACTTAAAATAAAAGTGTAAATAATTCTTACAACCCATAATATTTGCCGATAAAAATAGGTAACTCTTACCGATGGAAAAACTGCACCCTTAAAATTTAGACCGGAATAAGTGTTTTTGTTTTAGCACGATTTTTGTATTATTAATTGTGCAAATCCGTTAGCTAACGGGCTATTTTCTATTATCGGTTTTTATATAAGGGTGAAAAAAAATGAGAACAAAACAAAAACTATTTCTCTTACTACTCCTCTTTACCTCTGCTTTAACCTTTACCTTATTTTCTTGCAGCAGCCCTACACAGCCGCCGCAAAAAAACTATGGAAAAATTACTCTTTCGCTTGAAGATGTTTCCTCCACAGAAGCGTGGGTTAACCTGAAAGCACAGAGTATTTCTTATCCTGCACAAATAAATTTAGTATTGGATAATAAAGCATTAACCGGTATTACTCTTACCTCCGGCGATACCACTGTTTACATTGACTCACTTCAGCCGGACAGAAGCTACCGATTTGCAGCACAGTTTACACAAAATAACGGGACTGTAAGCAGCAACCGGCTTACAATTCAAACAATGGATACAACAAGTAATAACTTTACCTGGCAAACATATACCTTTGGCGGAGCAAACGGCAGCAGCGTATTATTCGATGTAGCAATAATAAATGACTCGGATATCTGGGCTGTAGGAGAAATACACACGAAAGAAACAGACCAATGGAACGCCGACAGCACCAAATGGATACAGCCCTATAACGCTGTTCATTGGAACGGACATAAGTGGGAGTTGAAGAGGATAGCAGGTTCAGGTTATCCTCGGAGTGTTGTATATGCTTTTGGAGAAAACGATGTATGGTTTGATGGCACCATTCATTGGGATGGAGTAAATTATACCGTTCACATGGAGGGTTTTCCATTGTTGCCCAATGGGGACGGATGGAGAATTAACTCCATGTGGGGCACGTCAAGCGAAGATTTTTATATAGTAGGCAATGGTGGTAATATAGCTCATTACAACGGGAGTAAATGGACAAAGATAGAAAACCCCGAAGTGGTAAACGGGACTGATTTGGATATTTATGATATATGGGGAGATTATGACGAGAAGAAAGGAAAGTATGAGATAATAGCGGTTGGAGGCTATCCAAATAGTAATAATAGAAAAATTCTAAAAATATCGAGAGACAAGGTTGTGGAACTACCGACAAACGGAATTAATTGGTCTTTGGTAGGAATATGGTTTAAAAGTAATAAATGCTATTACACTGCCGGGGATGGGATATATTATAAACATCTATTATCCGATAATAATTGGGATTCATCATTAGAATCGATAACAAAATATTATACAGGAGCAATAAGAGGAATATCGAGAAATGATATATTTCTTGCTGGTTCTTATGGAGAAGTACTACATTTTAACGGCAAGGCATGGAGAAGTTATAGAGGGAACGCATTGCCCGACGAAGCAAATTTAATGAAAGGAATTTCTTATAAAGGGGATATAGTAAGTATTGTAGGTTTAGACGGAAGAAGAGGAATAATATATATGGGCAAAAGAAATTAGGAGGTGAAAGCCGAAACAAAAAATACTAAAAATAAAAAGCCCCGGTGATGACGGCACCGGAGCTGTGATGCAAATAAAGCGTGTAGCTCTACGAAAGCCCGACAGCCCGGCAAGCTGTCCAAATCGCTTTTTTTTTGCTATATAAATCTAATAATTCTCCGTCATATTTGTTTAATAATTTTACGGAGTAAAAAATGTTAAAAAAGGTATTATTTATTCTACTTATATTTGTTCAAATTCTTTTGAGTCAAACACAACAAAACACCGGTCCATTAAAAGCAGCTTTTGGACGGGAAGTAATTTTCAAATGGCAAACTGGAGATTTTGTACAAACAAACAATTTAATTAGTAATCAGAATGCATACTTGAGAACATATAACAAATATGGAGATAGCAGATGGTTCATTTTCTTTCAATGGACGTTAACCGATGATATCATACCTGATAGTTCAACTATAGATTATGTGCAGGTTAACACAAATTATATTCCCTCTTTGGATTATATTCAATTGGGGCTTTATCATAACGATAAAGATATAACTAGT
>DRJC01000241.1:0-7500 GCA_011052365.1 Ignavibacteria bacterium | reverse complement strand
TTAAAGAAACTTTATCCGATCTGGGAATAATCTTCTGTTCTTTTTCTGATGCCGTAAAAAATCATCCCGATTTAATAAAAAAATATTTAGGCACTGTTGTTCCATACACGGATAATTTTTTTGCTACTCTTAACTCTGCGGTTTTTAGTGACGGTTCCTTTGTGTACATACCGAAAGGCGTTCGTTGCCCGATGGAACTTTCGACTTACTTTAGAATTAACGCTGCTAATACCGGGCAGTTTGAAAGAACACTTATTATTGCAGATGAAGGAGCTTATGTTAGCTACCTTGAAGGATGCACTGCACCGAGGCGTGATGAAAATCAATTACACGCTGCGGTTGTGGAATTAATTACTTTGGACAATGCGGAAATTAAATATTCAACTGTGCAAAATTGGTACCCGGGTGACAAAGACGGTAAGGGCGGAATTTTTAATTTTGTTACAAAACGTGGTGTAGCAAGAGGTATCAATTCCAAAATATCTTGGACACAGGTTGAAACCGGTTCTGCAATTACCTGGAAATACCCCAGTTGTATTTTACAGGGCGATAATTCCGTCGGCGAATTTCACTCGGTGGCTCTTACAAATAATTACCAGCAAGCAGATACCGGAACAAAAATGATACACCTCGGAAAAAATACATCAAGTACAATAATATCAAAAGGTATATCCGCAGGTAAAAGTAATAACAGCTACAGGGGATTGGTAAAAGTTACAAAGAAAGCAGATAACGCACGCAATTTTTCTCAGTGCGACTCTCTCCTAATCGGTGATAAATGCGGTGCACATACCTTCCCCTATCTTGATATAAACAATTCATCAGCACAGGTTGAACACGAAGCTACTACTTCAAAAATAGGTGAAGACCAAATATTTTATCTCAATCAAAGAGGAATATCAACCGATGATGCAATCGGTTTAATTGTTAACGGTTATTGCAAAGAGGTGTTCAAAAAACTGCCGATGGAATTTGCGGTTGAAGCACAGAAACTATTAGGTATCAGCCTTGAAGGAAGCGTAGGATAATAAAGATTTTAGAATTTGAAATTTTGATTTTGTAATCGAATAAATAAGGAAAAATAAATGTTGTTGGAAATAAAAAACCTTCATGCAAAAGTTGAAGGAAAAGAAATATTAAAAGGAATAAACTTAAACATAAATGAAGGTGAAGTACACGCCATTATGGGACCAAACGGTTCGGGTAAAAGTACTTTAGCACAAGTACTGGCAGGACGTGAAGATTATGAAATAACCGAAGGCGAAGTGATATACAATGGAAAAAACCTTCTCGAATTATCACCTGAAGACAGGGCACGAGAAGGTATATTTTTAGCTTTTCAATATCCTGTAGAAATTCCCGGTGTAAGCAATACAAATTTACTAAAGACAGCAATGAACGAGATAAGAAAATACCGCGGGCAGGAAGCATTGGATGCAATGGAATTTTTAACACTGTTAAAAGAAAAAATGAAAATTGTAGAACTTGACCAATCATTAATTAACCGCTCTGTAAATGAAGGCTTTTCCGGCGGTGAAAAGAAGAAGAATGAAATTTTTCAGATGGCTGTGTTGGAACCACAACTAAGTATACTGGATGAAACAGATTCCGGTTTAGATATTGATGCTTTAAGAATTGTGGCTAACGGAATTACTAAATTAAAGTCGGATAAAAATGCAATAATAGTTGTAACACACTATCAAAGATTACTTAATTATATAATACCGGATTTTGTACACGTATTATACAAAGGACAAATTATTAAATCCGGGGGAAAGGATCTTGCACTTGAGCTTGAGGATAAAGGTTATGATTGGTTAAAAGTTGATAAGTTTCAGGTTACAGGTTAACATGTTTCAGGTTGCAAGTTTACAAGTTTACAAGTTTGCAAGTTTGCAAATTAAGTGAACTTAAAATTTATAAAACAATAAAGAATTAATGGATAAGTATAAGAACATAAAAGAATCTTTCTTAAATAATTTTAAAGACTTTGAAAATAGTTTAAACGGAGAAAGTAAATCCGACTTTCATAAAATAAGAAAGCAAGCGTTCAATAATTTTTACGAGCTTGATTTTCCGGATAGAAAAAATGAAGAATGGAGATATACAAATATTTCTCCGTTGCTTCAGCAAAGTTTTTCAATTCCTAATAATAATATAAAATTAGATGCAACAGATTTACCAAACCATATATTAAAGGGCATAGATGCCTATGTTATGATTTTTGTTAACGGTAAATTTTCTGCTGAACATTCGCATTTAGAAAATATTCAAAAGGGAATAAAAATTAGATGCCTTGCAGATTGCATCAAAAACAATGATAAAGACTTATTACAACATTTTGGTAAATACGCAGATTGCAAAAACAATATTTTTACATCTTTAAGCACGGCGTTTACTACAGACGGAGCGTTTATTACCGTAGATGATAATTGTGTAATTGAAAAACCTATCTACCTTTTATTTTTAACAAAAGCAGGTAATGTAAACATTCAAACTCAGCCGAGAAATTTAATAGTAGCGGGAAAGAATTCTCAATTAAAGGTTATTGAACATTTCTCGTCAACCGATAATTCAACATATTTTACAAACACAATAACAGAAATAGTTGCCCAAGAAAATGCCGTAATTGATCACGTAAAACTTCAGGAAGAAAGTATAAATGCTTTTCATATTGCACGCATGGAAGTCGATCAGGAAAGAAGCAGTAACTTTACATCCCATTTAATTTCAACCGGGGGAAAGTTATCAAGGAACGATTTAACTTCTAAATTTAACGGCGAAGGCGGCGAAGCAATGCTGAACGGTTTATTTCTTATTGAGAAAGATCAATTGTTTGATGTACATTCATTTATTGACCACGCTAAGCCGAACTGCAATAGTCACGAACATTATAAAGGTATTTTAGATGACGATTCGCACGGCGTTTTTAACGGAAAAATTATGGTTCGAAAAGATGCACAAAAAACGAATGCGTTTCAGGAAAACAACAACATACTTCTTTCAACAAATTCTTTAATAAATACGAAACCTCAATTAGAAATTTTTGCCGATGACGTAAAATGTTCCCACGGAGCTACAATTGGTCAATTAGATAACGATGCCAAATTTTATCTTAAATCAAGAGGTATTGGTGAAGAAGCATCAAAAGAAATTTTATTGCATGCATTTGCGAGCGATGTTGTTAATCACATAAAAATAGATGCCGTTAAAAATTATGCTGAAGAAATTATTACCGAAAGAATAAACGAAAGAAAAAAAGAGAGTTAAACTTTGGAAACTAATTTGAAAACAAATACAAACGAAAAAGTTTTTGACATTGAAAAAATCAGAAATGATTTTCCAATATTAAAACAGTTGGTGCACAACAAGCCTTTGTGCTATTTGGATAATGCCGCTACAACTCAGAAACCGCAAATAGTTATTGATACCATAAATAACTTTTATTCAACTATTAATTCAAACATTCACAGGGGTGTACATTCCCTTAGTGAAAAATCAACACAAGCCTATGAAAATGCTCGTGCTAAAATAAAAGATTTCATAAATGCTAAAAGCGACAAAGAAATTATTTTTACAAGTGGGACAACTGCATCAATAAATTTGGTAGCACAAACATTCGGACGTAAATACGTTAGCGACGGTGATGAAATAATAGTAACAAGGATGGAACATCATTCCAATATAGTCCCCTGGCAATTATTATGTGATGAAAAGAATGCAAAATTAAAAGTACTCCAAATAAATAATAAGGGCGAACTTCTTTTAGATGATCTGAAAGATTTAATTTCAGAAAAGACAAAACTTATTACCGTGGTGCATGTTTCAAATACATTGGGCACAATCAACCCTGTAAAAGAAATTATTAAAATTGCTCATCAAAATAATGTACCTGTTTTATTGGATGCGGCACAATCAATACAGCATATAGAGATTGATGTACAAGAATTAGACTGTGACTTTCTTGCGTTTTCAGGTCATAAAATTTACGGACCGACAGGCATAGGAATACTTTACGGTAAAGAAAATTTATTGGATAAAATGCCGCCGTTTATGGGTGGCGGAGATATGATATCAAAAGTAACATTTGAAGGAACTACTTTTAATGAACTACCTTTTAAATTTGAAGCAGGAACCTCAAATATTGCCGGTGCAATTGGGCTTGGTGCTGCAATTGATTATGTACATTCTATCGGGATTAAAAATATTAAAGAACACGAAACAAACTTGTTGAATGCAGCAACCGGTGCTGTAAAAGAAATACCCGGGATAAAAATTATAGGAAATGCTAAAGAAAAAACAAGTGTGTTATCATTTGTAATTGATAATATTCATCCTCACGATATAGGAACTTTTTTAGATTTTGAAGGTGTTGCCATAAGAACCGGGCATCACTGCACACAGCCATTGATGGACTTTTTCAAAGTTCCGGCAACATCAAGGGCATCTTTTGCATTTTATAATACATTCAACGAGGTAGAACAACTAACTATTGCACTTAAAAAAACTATCGAGGTTTTAAGTTAATGGATACGGAGTTAAGGGAACTTTACCAACAGGTAATTTTAGACCATAATAAAAGCCCGAGAAATTTTAGAGTGATTGAACACCCAAGTCATTCATCGGAAGGATATAATCCTTTGTGCGGTGATACAATTCATTTATATCTTACAATAGAAGATGGAATTGTAAAAGATATTTCTTTCCAGGGTTCCGGTTGTGCAATATCAAAGGCTTCGGCTTCTTTAATGAGTTCAATGATCAAAGGAAAAACAATTGAAGAAGCGAAAAAGATTTTTGAAAAATTTCAAGAAATGATAACAGGAAAACTTGACGAGAATTCAGACATTGAATCACTCGGAAAACTTGCGGTGTTATCAGGAGTAAAAGAATTCCCCGCCAGGGTTAAATGTGCAAGTCTTGCCTGGCATACATTAATTAACGCTATAAATGAAAAAAAAGAAGCTGTAACAACAGAATAATTATAGAGCAGTAAAATGGATAAACAGGAATTAGAAGAACAAATTATAACAAAATTACAATCAATTTACGATCCCGAAATACCGGTAAACATTTTTGAACTCGGTTTAATTTATGCAATTAGGATTGATGATAATGCAAATGTTGAAGTCGATATGACCCTTACTTCACCCGCGTGTCCCGTTGCAGAATCTTTACCACCCCAAGTTGAAATGAAAGTAAGAACAATATCGGGAATTAATGATTTAAAAGTAAATCTTGTATGGAGCCCGCAATGGGACAAAGATATGATGTCGGAAGCGGCAAAATTACAATTAGGATTCTTATAACAAATAAATTATGGAGAAATAGATATGTTTAATATAACTTCACCTAAACCAACATATGATCAAAACGCTGTTCAACCTATGAGAGACGAACTTATAGCAGCAGGGTTTGAAGAATTATTAACGCCTGATGAGGTAGAAAAAGTCTTAAAAGTAAATGATGATAAAACTATTTTGGTTGTTATCAACTCGGTTTGCGGAAGTGCTGCCGGAAGTGCAAGACCGGGTGTTTCTTATGCATTGCAAAACAACCTTATTCCCGATAAACTTTACACTGTTTTTGCCGGACAAGAAAAGGAAGCAGTTGATAAAGTAAGAAGTATGATAACGGAATACCCCCCGTCTTCACCGTGTATAGCTTTATTTAAAAACGGAAATTTACTTTACTTTATGCAAAGAACAGATATTAAAGAACGACCGGCTAAACAAATAGCAAATGAACTAGTTGAAATTTTCAATGAATATTGCTCGGCAAAAGGACCGTCGGTTAGCCCTGAAAATTTAAATAAAATTATGTACGCAAAACAATGCGGTTCAAAAATTCCTTTATTCAAAGGTTAATTAAAAATGAAGTTCAGCACACAGGAAGAATACGGAATAAGATGTTTAATAAGGATTAGTAAGTCCGGTTCCCCCAACGGGCTTACCATTCCTGAGATAAGCAAAATGGAAGGCTTATCAACGGCTAATGTTGGAAAGATACTTAGAATCTTAAGACTCGGTAATCTTGTTGAAAGTGCAAGGGGACAAACAGGCGGTTATAAGTTAACGCGCCCTCCCGAAAATATAATAATCAGCGATGTGATTGACGTTTTGGGGGGAAGGTTATTCAAAGAAGGTTTCTGCGACGATTACACCGGCGCGTTTAATACTTGTACTAATTCTGTAGATTGTTCTATACGCTCACTTTGGAGTACAATTCAGAATATGCTCGACAATGTATTAAGCAAAATTACGCTTAAAGACCTTTTGGGTAACGAAAAGCAAGTGATAAACCTTGTCAGTAATTACACAAACAAAATCACCTCAGACTTTATTAAGAATTGACATATTTATTCTTTTAATTATTTTTCTTTTTAAGTTAATCTTAAAGATCAAAACATTATTATGACTTTCATTTGTAAAAACAGTGATTAAATATGAATCTTAAACTCAATAAACTAAAAAACTTTAACGGCAGAAAAGGACCGCTTTTATTTATTATAATGGACGGAGTAGGGATAGGAAAAGAATATGAAGGCAATGCCGTTTATAAAGCGAATACACCTACATTGGATAAACTTTTCGCATCAAAATTTTATACACAACTTAAAGCCCATGGAACCGCTGTCGGTTTACCCTCTGACGAAGATATGGGTAACAGCGAAGTGGGACACAACGCCATAGGTGCCGGAAGAATATTTGCTCAAGGTGCCAAGCTTGTAAATAAAGCATTTGATACGGAGAATATTTTTGAAACCGATACTTGGAAAAATGTTACAGACAAAGGTAGAAAAGGCGGAACCGTTCACTTTATCGGTTTATTATCCGATGGAAATGTACACTCGCACATTAAACATTTATTTGCTTTGCTCGACAGGTGCGAAAAAGAAAATATTGAAAAAGTAAGAGTTCATATTTTATTAGACGGCAGAGATGTACCCGGAAAATCCGCTTTAAATTATGTAAATCCTTTAGAAGAAAAGCTAAAAGATATCAGTAATAAAAATAGCTTCGATTATAAAATTGCATCCGGCGGCGGTAGAATGATTGTCACAATGGACAGGTACAACGCCGACTGGAGTATTGTTGAAAGAGGCTGGAAAGCTCACGTCAGAGGAATCGGCAGAAAATTTAGAACCGCATCCGAAGCGATAAACACATTTTATAATGAAGATAAAAATATCATTGACCAGTATCTGGATTCCTTTGTTATTGTTGATGATAATCAACAGCCTGTGGGGAAAATTAAAGACGGCGACAGTGTTGTGTTTTTTAATTTCCGGGGTGACAGGGCTATTGAAATTTCAAAAGCTTTTGAAGATGATGAATTTAATTACTTTGACAGAGTTGAGAGACCTAACGTTTATTACGCCGGAATGATGCAGTATGACGGCGACACTTTAGTACCCAAAAACTTTCTTGTGCAGCCGCCTAAAATTGACAGAACAATCAGCGCTTACCTTTGTGCCGAGGGAGTTACTTCTTTTGCAAT
>DRJC01000240.1 GCA_011052365.1 Ignavibacteria bacterium | reverse complement strand
GCTCCGGATTCAATAATTACATTTTCATCATCTTCAGATATTTTATTTATTCCGGGAATGGAATTCTTAATTATAAGTCCTTCATAATCCTTTGTGAAAAGTATGTTGCTGCCGCCGCCAAGTATAAAACTCTTTCCCGGGTTTATTTCGGATGAAAATATTTCTTTAATTTGGTTTTCATTCCTAAGCTCCGTAAAATATCTTGCTTTAACATCAATACCGAATGTATTTAATTTTTTAAGAGATATGCTTTCGTGTATTTGCATTTATAATAAATTAATTTTCTACAGGGAGAAGCCGTGACTTATCCATTCTTTTTAAATTACACTAATTAAGATTTAACAATTATTTAAAATACAATTTAATTCATATTTATTAACTTTACTTGACAAAATATTTTAGGATAAGGAAAAATGAATATAAAAAACATAGCACTTGTTGCACACGACAACAGGAAACTCGATTTGATAGAATGGGTAACCTGGAATTATGAAACTTTAATACCCCATAGCCTTATTTGCACGGGAACAACCGGCAGGTTGGTAGAGGAAGCACTGAATAAAAGATCTGCAGAACTAAATTCCAATGCGAATGTAAAACTACAAAAATTAAAATCAGGACCTTTGGGCGGCGACCAACAATTAGGTTCACTTATTGTAAATGATAAAATAGATTTTATGATTTTCTTTTGGGACCCGATGGAGCCGCATCCCCACGATGTGGACGTAAAAGCCTTACTTAGGATATCTGTACTTTACAATATTCCAATTGCGTGTAACAGGTCAACAGCAGATTTTATGATATCTTCAAAATTGATGAATGAGAATTATGAAAGGAAAATAAAAGATTACAGTTCTTATATAAAAAGAAGTATAAAAGAATAGTTTGTTGACCGAGGACTAATGACTGCTTCCTTTCTTCACTTCTTCAATAGCCGTCTTTGCAGTTTCAAAATCAAAACCTTTTCTAATTAAAAATGTGATTAACTTATTATTCACATTTTTATCGTCAAGTTCATCAATTGTCTTGTTTCTTAATTTTTTGTTGATGTGATAAACTGCCTCTTGTAAATCATTTCCCTCGGGAAAAATTTCAGAAATAACTTGTTCGATTATTTCTTTATTTACTCTTCTTTTAATAAGCTCATTTCTGATTCTGTAACTTCCGAAATGTTTGAAAGATAGTTTGTCCTTTGCAAAGGCAACGGCAAATTCATAATCGTTTAAATAATTTTTATCTTCAAGTTCATTAAGTACAGTATTTATTAATTCAGATGCATACCCTTTACTTTTTAGCTTTGTTGTTAGTTCATATCGAGAATGGAATCTTCTTCCCAAGTAGGAAAAAGCTCTTTGCTTAATAAAAAATAATTGGTTCTCGTTTATTAAAAAAGAAGAAAGGTCGTCTGATATTTGATCTCCTTTACGGAGACCATTTTTCAAAACGACCTCTTTTGCAAGAAATAATTTCTCGCCGTTTTCTAAATGAACGATAACATTTCTATCATTCTTTCTAATGATCCTCTCAATTTTCATTGAGTCTTAAAATATTCTATAAAATAATTCACTTAAAAATATTTTCATCAGCTTTTGCTTTCTTCGACAACAGGCTTCGGCTTGGCTTCAACCATTCCTAATTTTTCTTTAACTTCTACTCTCAACTTATCGGTTATTGCTGAATCTTCATTTAACTTTGTTCTGAATTGTTCCCTGCCTTGAAAACGGTCTTCTCCATAGGTGAACCAAGCACCGCTTTTCTTTATTATTCCATGTTCAACACCGAGATCAATTAAATCCCCGGCTTTACTAATGCCTTCGTTATAAAGGATATCAAACTCAACTTGCTTGAATGGAGGTGCTACTTTACTTTTAACAATTTTTACTTTTGTTCTGTTACCTATTACATCTGTTCCGTCTTTTATAGCTGCAATCCTTCGTATATCCATTCTGACAGAGGCATAAAATTTAAGTGCATTACCGCCGGTTGTTGTTTCGGGATTACCGAACATCACACCTATTTTGCTCCTTAATTGATTAATGAAAATCAAAGATGTTCTGGACTTTGAAATTGCACCCGTTAATTTTCTTAAAGCCTGTGACATCAACCTTGCCTGTACTGCCATTGTTGGGTCTCCCATTTCGCCTTCAATTTCAGAACGAGGAACTAATGCTGCAACTGAATCAATTACAATTACATCCAACGCATTACTGCGGACTAATGTATCGGTTATCTCAAGTGCCTGTTCGCCAAAGTCAGGTTGCGATATTAACAGGTTGTTGGTATCAACCCCGAGTCGTTTTGCATAATTTACATCGAGTGCATGTTCGGCATCAATAAATGCGGCAAGTCCGCCTTTCTTTTGTGCTTCTGCAATTATATGAAGACAAAGGGTGGTTTTACCGCTTGATTCAGGTCCGTAAATTTCGGTTACTCTTCCTCTTGGTACACCGCCAATTCCTAAGGCATTATCTAAAGAAAGAGCACCGGTTGGAATAGCTTCAATATTATTGATTACCCCGTCACCCAATTTCATAATTGCACCTTTGCCGTAGGTTTTTTCTATACTGGCAATTGCATCATCAATAATTTTTAATTTTTGTTCTCTATCCGAGCCCATTGTTCCTCCGATTCAATTTAGTTTTAAAATTTTTATGTCTTTATATTTTGAGCCTTGAGGTAAAAGCTTGCTTTCCATAACTGCAATTTCATCTGCGACAAAATTTACCTCAGGTATTTTATAATTTTCAAATGACTCTATAAAATTATTTTGCACACTTTGTTTTATTCTCAACAACGTAAGATGTGCTTTAAAATTTCTTTCATCCTTTAAAATAGGAACTTTTTCCAAAACAATATTTATATCTTCAACTAATGTATTTAACTCCGGATTTGCCTTCAGTCCAAGCCATAAGATTTTCGGTTCTTTTTTCCAATAAAAGAATCCGAATTTATCTAAACTGCAATTTAGTGTTTTATAATTAGATATAAACCCTAATGCATCAATAATTTTATCAACAGTATCATTTTTAATATCACCGATAAATTTAAGGGTAATGTGTAATTTATTTATCGGCTCCCACTTAAAATTTTGATAACCCGGATAAGCTTTTATTCTGTATGAGATTATTTCTTTTCGAATATATTCAGGAATTTTTAATGCAATAAAAATTCTTCTCATCTCTTTTAAATACCAATTTTAATCAAACAATCATACAACCATTCATCTATACTTCAATTATTCCTTAAACCTAAAAATTTAATTTTATTCAATCCCTAAAATATATCGACGTATCATTTCCAAAGCAGCCTGGGTTGTTCTCTGTTTATTAAATATTCTATTTTCACCGAATATAAATTTCTTGGCTGTACACACTTTTTCATCACAAAAACCTATATAAACCAAACCGACAGGTTTATCGGTAGTTGCACCGGTTGGACCCATTATCCCGGTAATAGAAAGTCCAATATCTGTTCCGCTGATCGCTCTCGAACCTTCAGCCATTTGCTGGGCTACCTGCAGACTTACTGCACCGTGTTCATTCAAAGTGTCTTCGTTTACGTTCAATATTTCAATCTTTGAAACATTCCCATAAGAAATAATTCCACGTTCAAAATACTTGCTTGCTCCGGGTACATTTGTAAGTAAATTGGATAAATTACCGCCTGTACACGATTCAGCAACCGATATTGTCAATCCTCTTTCTGTCAGCAGCCTAGCGACTACTTCTTCCAAAGATTCCTCGGTTCTGCTGTAAATATATCTGCCGACCCTTCCCCTAATTTTTTGTTCGACTTCTAATAACTTATTCTTTGCTAATTCTTCAGTTTCGCTTTCAACAGTTATCCGCATTTTGACCCCGTATTGGTTGGGAAGAAATGCGAGTTTAGCCCCTTCCAATAATTCCTTTAAGTTACCAAGTCTTTTAAAAAGAAGTGATTCAGGAATTCCGGTTGTCAATAAATTGCTTCGTAAAGAATATGATTTTATTTCTCCTATTTTTTCGCGAAGATGAGGGATCACAAATGTTTCCATCATATAGTTCATTTCTGCCGGGACACCGGGCAAAACAACAAATATTTTTTCATCTTTTTCAATGTACAATCCGGGAGCAGTGCCGAGCATATTTCTAATTGATTTTGCAATTTTGGGCACAAGAGCTTGACCTTGGTTTATTTTATCGATCTTTCTTCCCCGTTTTTCAAAGATCTTTTTTACATCATCTAAAACTTCGGGGTCTTCAACAAGCTCGGTATTAAAAAATTTTACTACACATTGTCTTGTTACATCATCGTGAGTCGGACCGAGTCCGCCGGTAACAATAATTAAATCATTTTTCTCCCAGCAGTTTTTAAATTCATATAGTATTTCTCCTTCATCATCCGCTACTATAGAAGCCTTCTTTACAAATACCTGAATATCTACAAGCTTGTTGCTAATATCAGCAGCATTTGTATTTAAAGTTTGTCCGATTAAAATCTCATCCCCAATTGTAATAATGTGTGCGTTCATAAATATTTTTTAATTTTGTGATTTCTCGATTTTATTGAATGTCTCGATTAATTATTTAATAATAAAAACTAAAATTAATTGCATGGTAATCAAAGAATAAATTCCGCCTAAAACATCATCTATCATAATTCCCAATCCACCTTCTATTGCTTCAAGCTTTCTAATGGGATACGGTTTAATTATATCAAAAGCGCGCCATACAAAAAAGGCTATAATCAAAATCATCAAAGTTTTAGGAAGGAACAACAATGTTATCCACATCCCGATAACTTCATCAATTGTACATTGCCCGGGATCTTTCCCGTATGCCTGTTCAAATTTTGAACCTAAAAATATCCCATAGAATGTAAAAATAATAATTGCGGGAATCAATATTAGAGGTTCTTCAAACCCCGGTATAAGATAGATTAAAAGTCCTACCAAACTTCCGAAAGTACCGGGTGCTAAGGGAATGAATCCTGTAAACAAACCGGACCCAATTGCCTTTTCAATTAAATTAATTTTGGTCATTTAACAATCTCTTAATTAGTGTTCTATTATTTAATATATATGTTAAACCGGAATGAAATGTAATTATTGTTACAACAAACATAGTTATATAAATAAAAGTGGGGTCTAAAAGTAATTTGAAAATATATTCATTCCCATTATAAATTTGCGGTATTGTTTTACCTGTGTAAATTACAAGTAAATAATACAGAAAAGTCATCTGTAAAAAAGTTTTCCACTTGGCATAATAACTTGTCGGAAATGATTTCCCTTTATAATCAGCATAAGCCCTTAGAATTGTAATTATAAAATCTCTAGCTACAATAACAATCACCATCCAAAGCGGCAGGATATTTATAATATAAAAACCAAAAAAAGCAGTTGATGTTAAAATTTTATCCGCAAGTGGATCCCAGAATTTACCCCAGTTAGTTATGTAGTTAAATTTTCTTGCGAGCCAGCCGTCATACCAATCGGTTAGTGCTGCAATTATAAAAACTGCAAGCGCAATTTGATTGTATACAGGGTCATTTGATAAAAAGAGAAATAAAAAAACCGGGGTTAAAATAATTCGTAATATTGTTAATTGATTGGGGAGTACCATTTTGTAAAATAATTTTAAAGACTAGATAATCTTCTTAATAAGGAATATTCATAAATACCTGTGGCATGACCGTCCTTCCAGGTTATTTTAACTGCATAACTACCTACCTGTTCAATATCTCTAATTAATATTTGATTCTGATTATAAATTCTTATAAAATCCTTATTTTGGTTTTCTCTCTCTGCAAGACAAGTTGCGCAAGGGCAATCTTTTCTTAAATCTCTGAATGATATTCTTGTTTTTTTATCATCATCCCAATCTATCATTAAATTTTCATCTTTAGTAGTTATCTTTTTGGGATACATTAATTTAATTCTTCTCCCGTTAATTTTTTAAGGACATCCAGATATTTTTTGCTTGTATTATTAATAATATCATCAGGCAGTACTGGTGGAGGAGGTTGCTTATTGAAATTTATTGAAAGTAAATAATTCCTGACAAATTGCTTATCATAACTCTGCTGCGTTCCTCCCGGTTTATATTCATCTTTCGGCCAAAACCTTGATGAATCCGGTGTTAGTGCTTCATCAATTAAGATCAGTTCGCCGTCAATCATTCCGAACTCAAATTTCGTGTCTGCAATTATAATGTCTTTTGTAAGTGCGTAATTTGCAGCATTTTTATACAGTGCTATTGATTTTTCTTCAAGTTGTTTAATAATTTCTTTTGATATAATTTTTTCAGCTTCTTTGGCAGAAATATTTTCGTCGTGTTCACCTATTTCAGCTTTAGTTGACGGTGTAAAAATCGGTTCGGGTAGTTTGTCCGATTCGACTAATCCTTCCGGTAATTTTATCCCGGAAATCTCACCCGTTTTCTGATAATCTAACCAACCGGATCCTGAAATATAACCTCTTACAATACATTCCAAAGGCACAACTTCCGCTTTTTTAACCAGCATTGATCTCCCTTCCAAATCATTTTTATATTCCATACACTCTGAAGGAAAATTTTCTACATTTGTAGAAATTAAATGGTGTTCGATTATATCTTTATTAAAGTTGAACCAGAATTCAGAAATCTTTGTAAGTACCTGCCCTTTGTATGGAATTCCCTGATCCATAATTACATCAAAAGCAGAAAGGCGGTCGGTGGAGACTATTAAAAAATACTGACCCAAATCATAAATATCTCTTACCTTGCCTTGTTTTACTAAGTTTAAATTTGGGAAATTTGTTTGCAGAATGACTTTTGTTTCCATAATAATTTTTTTTTCTTTTTAATCAAATATAGCAATGGTAAGTATGATATGCTAAAAGAAGACTAAATAATATACCTTAATTTACCGCATTTTATTTTCTAAAATGTTTGGGTAATACTAACCGACCATTCTTTTTATAGTTCCCGATAATTCTTAGAACACCCGGCATGTAATAATAATTACCACTTGAATCAATACGGATAAAATCATACAAATATACGTCGTCCTTAAATGAATATTTTTGTTTTACCCAATTATTAATATTAATCGGTATAATATAATTGAGAGAGGTACTGCCCAGGTTTGTATTAATAATAGTATTGGGATTTACAATTGTAGAATCATTATAAATTTCTCTGTAATAATCTTCCCACTGCTTATTTGTCTTGTTGTTTTTATATACGCTTAAAAATCCATTATCTGTAACTAAATAAATTCTATTGTTATTTATTACATAGCCGAATACTTGTTTGTCTAATTTATCACTTTTTTTGTTTTTTTTATTTTGGGCAATTAGCAAAGTAGTGGTAAAGAACAAAATGAGTATTAAAATAATTTTCTTTCTCATATTTTCATATCATCTAATAGTTGTAATACTAAATAGAACAAATTAAAGTTTTAGTTATTTAATCATAATTAAATATAGATAATTTTGCCTTTTCTAAACAGGAGTTTTTTATTTGATAATAAAAAAAATTATCGGCTTAAATAGGAATTACATTATAACTTCTCAACAAATTTGATGTACAGTAAATAATTGCTTGGTTAATAATATATTTATTTTACTAATCCTTTTGGCAATAAAAGAAATAGGATTAAATAAAAAAGCACCAAATTGCCTGATAAAATATCTTCAGGCATTTAAATAATTATTACCATGCAGATAGATTTTAGTCATTTCTCAATTAACTTGTTTGATTCTAACTACTTAACAAAATTAAACTCTTTGGCATAATTTTATTAGTAATAATCAAAAATATTATTAAATTATATTATAGAAAATAATTTTGAAACTATTTTCTTAATCAACAGAAAATTAAATTTATTTGGAGGAGCAATGAATAACTATTTAATTTCATCCAACCTAGCTATAAGTGATAACGGATTTTTGTTTATGTCATCCACCGGGGAAACATTTACTGTTAACGAAATTGGTAAACATATTCTAAATGAAATGAAAAACAGAACGGATATTGAAAAAATCCGGGAAAAGATTTTAGAAGAATATGAAGTAAGTGAACAAATTCTTGAGAAAGATTTAAATGACTTTTTAAATCAACTTAACACATATAAGCTGGTAGAAGAAATATGAAAATTGCTGTAACAGGAATAAACAATGTGGATAATCCCGGTCCCGGTGTACCGGTAATAAGGGGAATAAGAGAATCCGGAAATTTTGACGGTGAAATAATAGGACTTATTTACGACGCATTAGAACCAGGTGCATATATGGATTCTATTATTGATAACAGCTACATCATCCCCTACCCTTCGGGGGGTTTGGACCTTTTATTTGAAAGAATAAAATATATAAACGAAAAAGAAAATATAGACGTAATTATTCCCACGCTTGACGCCGAACTTTTCGGCTTTGCAAAGCTTGAATCGAAACTCAGTGAGTTGGGAATAAAAACTTTTTTACCTTCGACCGAACAATTGATCTTAAGAGGAAAGGACAAACTTGCTGCATTCTGTGAAGAACACGATATACTCGTCCCCAAAAATATATTAGCAACTTCTCAGCAGGATATTTATGAGATTTCTTCAAAATATAATTTTCCCGTAGTTGTGAAAGGTATTTTTTATGATGCAGTTATCGCCAATAATTTAGACGAAGTATTTGCGGCTTTCAATAGTATCAGTACAAAATGGGGGCTACCGATAGTTATTCAAGAATATATTTCCGGTGAAGAATATAATGTTTGTACTCTCGGTGACGGTTTAGGCAACACTATTGGCGCAGTGGGAATGAAAAAACTCTATGTTACGGATAAAGGCAAAGGCTGGTCAGGTGTAACAATTGACGACCCGGTTTTAATAGACCTTGCTAAAAAAATTATGAAAGAAATTAAATGGAAAAGCGGGGCGGAATTAGAATTTATAAAAGAAAAAGAATCTAATAAATATTACTTACTTGAAATGAACCCAAGATTTCCTGCCTGGGTTTATTTAACAGTTGCTGCCGGACAAAACCTACCTTACTCTCTCGTTAAATTAGCACTTGGTGAAGAGGTGAAAAACTTTAATAAATATGAAGTAGGTAAAATCTTTATAAGATATTCATGGGATCTAATTACGGACATAAAACAATTTGAAAATATAAGTGTAAATGGAGAAATGAACAATGAATAAAAAAAATTATGAAAGACCAATTATAACAAAACAACAATCCGGTTTTATGAACAAATTTGGTGCTTCAACATTGAATTTACCCAAAACGGAAATTGACGGTGTAAATGTAAGCGATTTGGCAAATGAATATTCCTCCCCTCTTTTTGTGATTTCAGAGAAAAAGATCAGAGAAACCCAGAGGAATGCTTTAAGAATTTTTAAGACACGTTACCCCAAAGTACAATTCGCTTGGTCATACAAAACAAATTACTTAAACGCAGTATGTTCTGTTTTTCATCAAGAAGGTTCGTGGGCAGAAGTGGTTTCCGAGTTTGAATATGACCGAGCAAGAAAATTAGGAATAAGCGGGGAACACATTTTTTTCAACGGTCCCCACAAATCGGATGATTCTTTAACAAAAGCCATAAACGACGGTGCAAAAATTCATATTGACCACTTTGATGAATTGTATCAAATAATTGAACTGACAAACAAATTAGATAAAAAAGCAAACGTTGCAATTAGGGTAAATTTAGATGTTGGTATTTATCCCAAATGGGATAGATTCGGTTTTAATTATGAAAACGGTGAAGCAGCACAAGCATTAAAAAGAATTAGTGTTACCGACAAATTAAATCTTATTGGATTACACATGCATATCGGTACTTATATGATGAGCAGCGAAGCTTATAAAATTGGTGTAAGTAAATTAGTAGCTTTAGCAAATGACTTACATCAGCAAAACGGAACTGTACTGGAATATATTGATATCGGCGGCGGCTTCCCATCAAACAATACTCTTAAAGGACAGTATTTACCTGCGGAACAAATACTCCCTACTTTAGAGCAATATGCGGATGCAATCACTTCATCTTTGTTCGAACTAAAATATCCGGGTAATGAACTGCCGACACTTGTTTTAGAAACCGGAAGAGCTTTAATTGATGATGCGGGATCGCTTATTAGCAAAGTGCTTGCGACTAAGAGACTTTCCGACGGTAAACGTGCATTAATTTTTGATGCCGGTGTAAATTTATTGTTTACAAGTTTTTGGTATAAACACACAATTTCGCCTGCTCAACAAACAGGATTATACACTGAAAATTCCAAAATATTCGGTCCGCTTTGCATGAATATAGATTGCCTAAACGAAAATATTACTTTGCCGACTTTAAAGAAAAATGATTTAGTAGTAATAAATAGAGTCGGGGCATATAATATGACTCAATGGATGCAGTTTATTACTCTTCGACCAAACGTGGTAATGATTATGGAAGATCAATCAGTAGAATTAATTAGAGAAGGTGAAGATTTGGAATATATAATGATGAAAGAAAAACTACCTGAGAAACTTAAAAAACTTTAAACAATGATAAAGTATTTTATAGATTCAATTGTTTTCAGTTACGCTCAGATTTTCTTCTGCAACAGAAGATGGTTTGGTTACGTAGCATTGTTTTCAACCTTTATAATTCCTGAAATGGGTGCGTTGGGACTTTTGGGTGTAATTATTTCTAATCTATTAGCTCTTTATTTAAAATTCGACAAAGAAAAAATAAGAGACGGCTTTTACGGGTTTAACGGAATTCTATTCGGTGCAGCAGCTTCGTATTATTTTCAATTAACACCCTTTGTTGTTTTCCTTGTAATAATTTTTTTGGTTATAACTTTTTTTACATCTGCCGTTTTAGAAAATTATCTTTACACAAGTTTTAATCTACCTGGCTTAAGCCTTCCCTTTATAATTACTCTGTATGTGTTCTTTATTTTTATAACAAATTTTAATGTAATTTTTTACAAAGACTTAAAATTTATAGATTATTCTTTTACCGCTGT
>DRJC01000239.1 GCA_011052365.1 Ignavibacteria bacterium | reverse complement strand
TCGGCACCCAACATACGCATTCCTGTTCCCGAAGCCGTAAATAAAATAGCTCCCAATTGACCTTTTTCGTACATTTTAACAGAAATTCCTATTGCATGGTCAAGTTGGTCGATAGTATATTTATTCCAGACATTGCCTCTGAGCGGGTTATCAAAAATTATTGAAGCAACCCTGTCCTTTTTTGTCGGGAATATATATCTCAAATCATTATAATATATATCCATACTATCTGTTTTGAAGTTTCTTTGGCTTACCGGAGTTGCATATATTCTTCCATACCCAAGCAAATTAGTCCAGCCTTTCTTTTTCATTGTATATAAAAGGTTTAGGATTCCTTTTCTAGGGCCGGCCTTACCGTCTGTATCAAACAATTCCATTCTGTCAGGATTTTCAATAGCTGCTTTTTTAACTAATGAGATAAATCCATCTATTCCGAAATAATTTAAGAAACCATCAATTATTTCACATAAGCCATATTTAAATCTTAATCCGACTTTTGTTGAAACATTAATATCTGCTACTGTTCCATAATTATCCTGAATGAGGTCTAATGCATAAAGCATAATAGGAATTACATACCGTCTGAATGTTTTTCCGCCTTTGTCATCGGATAAAGCAATTTGTATCAAGCCTTTAATGCTTTTAATTGTTGCTTCCCTCCGGTCTAATGCATTAGCTTCTGAAATTGACCAGAACTCATTATAATCAGGCTCTTTAATATCTACATATTGTTTAGTTTCAGGGTCGTAAACTTTTATTGGTTTTTCTCTGTTTACAGCTCCGTCCCACTTAAAGAAACCTTCTTTTGCTTCATTATAAATTCCAATCCTTCCTGATTTTTCCAGGTCTTCAATCCATACCGGGTAATGTTTGGTATCCTGATTATATAATGATTTCAATCTGTCGTTTGCAGGAAGTGCTTTTCCAAGATGATTTGCACTTTCGGTGTAAGGCATATGGCCGGTTCTGTCGAGAACCAGGAATGGATTTGCAGTAAGAAAACCAAACACTTGTGGCAATTCCACAATATCTTGTCCTGTTTTAATATCCCAGCTGACAATAGCGCCCATAGCCTGGAAAACAGGGTCAGCAATATAGCCATGATGGTCGTTTCTAAGAGCGATAACTTTTTTTTCAAGTATTTGTTCTGCAAAAGCCACACCTGCAATAAAAGTTTCTTCGGAGGCATATTTACCTTTCATCACATCAAACAAGCGGTTTGAATGAAACGGAAAATACCCATGGCCTGTCAGAAATTTATCTTTTAAGAAACGGTCGTTGAAAAGCACAGCCAATTCTCCGGTTGTATGTGATGAGGTATTTGAGAACACAAAAATCAACTTATCCTGGTCGGCATATTTTTCGATATTTCCAAAAATACTTTTTTTAATATCGAGGCGTTCTGTTGCAACTTCCCAGATAATATCGGCATCTTTCAATACTTTGAAATCTTTGGTATATTTCACCCTTTTCAGGTAATTATCAAGATGTCCGGTAAGTATTCTGCCTCCCGATACCATTCCGGAAAAGTATGCTTTAATGTCGTTTTGTGCTCTTTTGAGCGACTTGTCGGAAACATCAATAAACACGACATTAAACTCTGTTTTATTTAATATATCGATTCCGATACCAATTCCCATCGTTCCCGAACCGATGAGCGTAATATTTTTAACACTATTAAGTTTTGTAATTTCTTTTTGCAACAATTTATTGCCATACGAAAAACAAGTTCCCATAATATTTTATTTTTTATTTATTAAACAATTTCTACACAAACAGCACCACCTTGTCCACCACCAATGCAGGCAGCAGCAATTCCAAGTTTTTGTTTTTGCCGTTTCAGTTCATATATAATATCGGTTGTCAACCTTAAACCCGTAGCAGCAATATTATGTCCTAATGCAATGGCACCACCGTTAACATTTGTTCTATCTCTTGGCAAACCAAGCTCTTTTTCGTTAGCAAGATATTGTGGAGCAAAAGCTTCGTTAATTTCAAACAGCTCTATATCCGACAATTTATATTTTAATTTTTTCAGTAAGTCTTTTATTGCAGGGACCGGTCCCTGTCCCATAATAGTTGGCTCAACGGTTGAAAATTGATAGCCTTTAAGAATTGCGAGATATGGAATTTTGTTTTTATCAGCATATTCTCTGTCCATAAGAACAGCAGCAGCAGCACCATCACTAATTTGACTGGCATTTCCCGGTGTTACAAGGCCGTCGGCTTTTAGCAACGGACGGAGTTTACTTAGTTCATCAATACTGACATCGTATTTGGTTCCTTCGTCTTTCCAGACACAAATAGTATTTCCATTTTCGTCAATAGTATCAACCGTAAAAAGTCCTCTTAAATAATTGTTATTTGATTTATCATTTGTAAAACGATTCCATTGTTTCATCTGTGCATTTTTAGCACGGGTATGACTAATATATGCATATTCATCACAATCTTTGCGTGTTATTCCAACTTTTGAGCCATATACATCGGCAGTTTTAGGCATTAAGGTTTTAAATAAATTGTGGTTAAATCCTTCGAGCAAATAATCTTTCATTCCGGCATCTTCAAATTCCCAAACCGAATCTTTTTTTCTTCTGCCTTGATGGATTAAGTTTGTTTGCGACATATTTTCCGTTCCAAAAGAAATGACACAATTCATTTTGTCATTATTTTCATTAGTAATTAAATCGAAAGCGTCGGCAAGTGTTTGAAATCCCGTACCGCAAATTCGCAAAGAAGTTTTGCCGGGTGCAACTTTAAGGTTATTAGTATCATTTAATTCTTTTGCAACACGATAAGCCACATTTCTTGGTAAATAAATTTGTTGATTATTCGAATCAATATAAATCATACCGGCAACAACCTGGTCTATGGTTACTTTATTCAAATCAATT
>DRJC01000238.1 GCA_011052365.1 Ignavibacteria bacterium | reverse complement strand
TGGTTTCAGGTTCTTCAGTTTTTGCTTCCGTCTCTGCAACTTTGGTTTCAGGTTCTTCAGTTTTTGCTTCCGTCTCTGCAACTTTGGTTTCAGGTTCTTCGGCTTTTACTTCCGTCTCTGCAACTTTGGTTTCAGGTTCTTCGGTTTTTACTTCCGTCTCTGCAACTTTGGTTTCAGGTTCTTCGGTTTTTGCTTCCGCCTCTTCGACTTTAGTTTCAGGTTCTGCGGTTTTTACTTCCGCCTCTTCGACTTTAGTTTCAGGTTCTGCGGTTTTTACTTCCGTCTCTTCGACTTTGGTTTCAGGTTCCTCAGTTTTTGCTTCCGCCTGTTCTGTTTCTTTTGCTGTAGCTTTTTTAGACTTTTTCTTTTGATCTACTGGGCTTTTTTGTTTTGCCTCTCTCAAATTTGCCCAATTGCTCATTTCAGCCTCAATTTTATCTTCAGACAAACCACGACCCATTAATTCTCTTTTTAACAAAATACCTTTTTGTGTCAGTAAGCTTTTTACCGTATCAGTCGGCTGAGCACCAACACTTAACCAATAAAGTGCTCTGTCTTCATTAATATTAATTGTGTGTGGATTTGTAAGCGGGTTGTATAAACCTATCGCTTCCAAGAATTTACCATCACGGGGTGATCTTGCGTCAGCAGCTACTACCTTATAAATAGGTTGCTTTTTCTTTCCCATTCTTCTTAGTCTTAATTTAACCGCCAAATTATTATAACCTCCTATTAGTTATCGTTATCAATTAAATTTTAAATTATTAAATGATGCACCGGTTAAACCTTTTTTACCCAGTTTAGACATCATCTTTTTCATTTCATTAAATCTTTTAAGAAGCCTGTTTACATCTTGAATAGATGTTCCACTACCTCTTGCTATTCTTTTCCTGCGTCCTCCGTTCAGAATTTTCGGATGAACTCGCTCTTTTAATGTCATTGAATTGATAATAGCTTCAATTTTAACAAAAGCATTATCATCAATTTGTGCATTTTTTAGCTGTGAACCTATCCCCGGAATCATTCCAAGGAGCGACGACAAAGAGCCCATTTTCTTTATCATCTTAATTTGCTTAAGAAAATCATCAAAATCAAATTTATTTTTTCTTAGTCTCTCTTCTAATTTTTCAGCTTCACGTTCATCAATGGTTTCATGTGCCTTTTCAACAAGCGAAACAACATCACCTTTACCTAAAATTCTTGAAGCCATTCTGTCAGGAAAAAACACTTCCAAATCTTTAAGCTTTTCACCATTGCTTACAAATTTGATGGGTTTTCCTACTACAGATTTAATAGAAAGAGCTGCACCACCTCTGGCATCACCGTCTAATTTTGTAAGAACAATTCCGTCAAAATCAACAGACTCATTAAAAGCTTTGGCAGAATTTACAGCATCCTGCCCGGTCATAGAATCAACTACAAATAATGTTTCGACAGGATTTACCGTCTCTTTAATTTTTGAAACTTCAGCCATCATATTTTCATCTACATGAAGACGACCTGCAGTATCAATTATAACCGTGTCTAAATTATTTGTTTTAGCTTCTTTTAAAGAATCCTTTGCTGCTTTTACAGCATCTTTTTCAAGAACTGAAAAAACAGGAACATCAATTTGTTCACCTAAAATCTTTAATTGTTCTATTGCCGCCGGTCTATAAACATCTGCGGCAGTAAGTAAAACTTTTCTATTCTGAGTTTTTAACTTATTAGCTAATTTTGCAGAAAAAGTTGTTTTACCCGAACCTTGAAGTCCGACAACTAAAATTACTGTAATTCCCGAAGAATTTAATTTAAGTTGGCTATGTTGACTTCCTAAAAGATCAGTTAGTTCATCGTGTATAATTTTTGTGATCAGTTGTCCGGGAGTGATTGAACTTAGGACATCTTTACCCAAAGCTTTTGAGGATACTTGCTCAATAAAATTTTTTGCTACCTTATAATTAACATCAGCATCTAAAAGAACACGTCTAATTTCCCTTAACGTATCTGAAATATTACTTTCAGTTAGTCTACCCTGTCCGGTAACTTTTTTTAGGGCTTTTTCAAGTTTGAGAGATAAATCTTCAAACATAATTTCTTCTTTTTACTCTATCAAAGAGCCAATTATTAGTATTAAGCATCACGCAAAGCGTTTGCACCTGAAACAATTTCTAAAATTTCTTTTGTTATTGCCGCTTGTCTTTCTTTATTATAAGTAATTGTAAGAGTTCTGATTAACTCTTTTGCATTCGCAGTCGCATTATCCATTGCGGTCATTCTTGCACCGAGTTCGGAAGCATTTGATTCCAAAAGCATCCTCCATATTTGAGCACTTAAATGTTTAGGCAATAAATATTCAATTATTTCTTTTTTACCAGGTTCAAATATATAATTTGCTTCAACCGTTGATTTTTTTTCATTTGAAGATTCAATTGAAATGGGTAAAAAAGTTTCGCTAATAACTTTTTGTTGAATTATAGATTTAAATTCATTGTATACAAAAATTATTTTATCAAATTTTTCATGTAAATAACCTGAAACAAGAATTTTACTAACCTGGTTTGTAGTATTAAAATCTAAAGAAGAAAAGACGCCGATTATATTGTCTAAAAGAGGTATGTCTCTCTTTTTGAAATAATCGTATCCTTTTTTACCCACACATAATAGCTGAGTTTTTGCACCTATCGAAGAAAGGTCTTCGTCAATAAGCCTATGAGTTTCCTTAATAATATTAGTATTGAAAGCCCCACACAATCCTCTGTCGGCAGTAATGACTACAACAGCAACATTTTTTATTTCTCTTTCTTCAAGTAAAGGAAAAAGAGCGTAATCTTCTTCCGTTACCAAGTGTGACATCATAGAAGATATTTTGTGTGCATAGGGTCGTGCTTTTACTACTCTGTTCTGCGCTTTTCTAAGCTTAGCAGCAGCAACCATTTTCATTGCATTGGTAATCTTCTCGGTATTTTTAATACCTTTTATTCTTAATTTTATGTCTCTTAATGTTGCCATTTAACAATAGTAAATTACTTATTTAAAAACCGCTACAAATTCATCAGCAGCTTTTTTAATCATTTCCAGTACTTTATCACTTAACTGTTTTTCTTTCTTAATAGATTCAAATACCTGGTTATATTTCATCTCAATAAATTCTAAAATTTCTTTTTCATATCTTTTTACATCTGCAATGTCTATGTTATCCAGGTACCCGTTTGTTCCTAAGTATATTGCAACAACTTGTTTCTCGATCGGTACAGGAACATACTGACCTTGTTTGAGCAGTTCCACCAAGCGAGCACCTTTTGCGAGTGTTTTTTGTGTGTAAACATCAAGATCAGAACCGAATTTTGCAAATGCTTCAAGTGCTTTGTATTGTGCAAGGTCAAGCTTCAAACTTCCCGCAACTTTTTTCATTGCTTTTATCTGTGCATTACCTCCCACACGGGAAACCGATATACCTACGTTGATAGCAGGTCTTACACCTGCATTAAACAAACTGGATTCCAGATAAATCTGTCCGTCTGTAATTGAAATAACGTTGGTTGGTATGTAAGCTGAAACATCACCTTGTTGAGTTTCAATTATTGGTAATGCAGTCAAACTTCCGCCGCCCAGGTCATCACTTAATTTAGAAGCTCTTTCCAATAAACGTGAATGCAAATAGAACACGTCACCCGGATATGCTTCCCTTCCCGGAGGTCTTCTTAATAAAAGAGAAAGTTCCCTGTAAGCAACAGCTTGTTTCGAAAGATCATCATAAACAACTAATGCGTGTTTACCGTTATCTCTAAAATATTCACCCAAAGTAGCACCTGAATACGGGGCAATAAATTGAAGCGGAGCGGGTTCGGTTGCAGTAGCCGAAATAACAGTTGTATAATCCATAGCTTCATTTTCTTCCAACTTGGCAACTACCTGTGCAACAGTAGATCCTTTTTGACCAATAGCTACGTATATACAATAAACAGGCTCAATACCCAATTTTTTTGCTTCTTCGGTGTGTGTATATTTTTGATTTATTATGGCATCAATTGCAACGGCTGTTTTACCGGTTTGCCTATCGCCAATAATTAACTCTCTCTGCCCGCGTCCAATTGGAATCATTGAATCTATAGCCGCAATACCCGTTTGAAGAGGTTCTTTTACCGGTGCTCTTTGAATTACACCGAGAGCTTTTCTTTCAATGGGTAAATATTTATCCGTTGAAATTGCACCTTTCCCATCAAGCGGAACACCGAGGGGTGTAATTACTCTTCCCAACATTTCTTCACCGACAGGCATAGAAGCAACTCTTTTTGTTCTTTTTACGATGTCTCCTTCTTTTATCAATCTGGATTCACCAAAGAGTACACAACCCACACTGTCTTCATCTAAGTTCAACACCATTCCAAAAACATCGTTAGGAAATTCTACCAATTCACTCATCATTACCTGCGAGAGTCCGTAGACTCTTGCAATACCGTCACCAACTTGTAACACGGTACCAACATCATAAATGTCGGCTTCGCTTTCAAATCCTGAGAGTTGTTTTCTTAAAATCGCCGATATTTCATCCGGTCTGACTTCAGCCATAATATTTTCCTTCTTAATTTCTCATTATCAATTTAATGTTACTCCACCTTCGGTAAATTTCTTTTGCAATAATTTTAATTGATGCTTTATAGATGCATCGTACATAGTATCACCAATTCTTGCGATAAATCCACCAAGTATGGTTTTGTCAATTGAATAGTTTAATCTTACCTGCTTATTTAATTTCTTCTCCAAATTTGCTTGTAATGCATTTGATTGTTCTTCATCAAATTCATAAGCAGTTTTTACGTCTACGTTTGCTATACATAGATGTTCGTCCCTTAGGTCTAAATATTTTTCAAGAATATTTACAAGATAATTTTCTCTTCTTTTTTTAACTACGAATCTTAAAAAATTAAGAGTTTCAAAGTTCGTTTTATCTTTAAATATTTCATCAATAATTGATATTTTGAGTTGACCTTTTATAACGGGACTCTTCATAACTGAAACTAACTCGGAGCTTGAGCGAAATACATTCAGAATAAAATCTACATCGGCAGATATTACTTCCAACAAATTCTTGCTAATTGCTATTTCCAGCAGAGAAGTAGAATAACGTATTGATACTTTATATTTGCTCATTACAAATTAATTTTTCGTTATTTCGTTTATATAAATATCTGCAATTTTCTTTTGAGTTTCCTTGTTTAGATTCTCTTTGAGAATTTTTTCAGCAGCCTGTACGGCAATTTCCGCCACCTGGCTTTTCAACTCTTCAAATGCAGTTTCTCTTTGTCTTTCAATTTCCAGAGTTGCATCGTTAACTATTTTCTGAGCTTGTACTTTGCTCTCTTTTAACATTTGCTCTTTCAGACCTTCGGCATATTCTCTGCTTTTATGAACCAGCTTTTTAGATTCCTCATCTGCTTTTGCAAGTTTCTCTTGATTTTCAAGAAGAATTTTTTCGGCTTCTTCTTTTGCTTTTTCAGCTTTCTCAAGAGATTCTCTTATCGAGTTTTCACGCTGATCTAATGCAGTTAATATAGGTTTCCAAGCAACTTTTTTTAGTACAAACATTAGAATCACAAAAGTTACTACGGTCCAAAATATAACTCCGGGGTTTACATCAATGATACTTCCTCCACCTTCAGAGGCAAAGGCTAAAATTGATAAATTTAAACCGATAAGCATATAATTCCCTTTATTAAATAATAATTAAAAGACCCGTCTACCGGATCAAATAAATAATTTAAGATTTAATTGCTAATATAATACTAATAACTAATCCGAAAAATCCTAAGCCTTCAATCAAAGCAGCAGCAATAATCATAGTTGTTCTGATTGGACCCACGGCTTCCGGCTGTCTACCAATAGCTTCCATGGCAGAAGCAGAAAGTTTACCAATACCTAAACCGGCGCCTATTAAAACAAGACCAGCTCCTAAACCAGCACCTAACCAAGCTAAATCCATAATATTTTCTCCTTAAAGTTTATGATTAAAAAAATAATTCTTAATGTTCCTGATGCACTGCCATTCCAATGAAGAGTGCAGTCAACATCGTAAAAATATATGCTTGTATTAAAATAATTAAAATATCCAATAAGTAAATAAACAGGGAAAAGCCAACTGATATCGGGGCAACTGCATAGGCAAATGCTGAAAAAATAAATATTAGCCCAATTAACGATAATATAACAACGTGTCCGGCTATCATATTTGCAAACAAACGAATGCACAACGCAAATGGTTTTGTAAATAATCCCAAAATTTCAAGCGGTATAATAATTACTAATAACCATTTAGGCATTCCCGAAGGAATTAGTCCTTTAAAATATCCAAAAAATCCGTTAGATTTTATTCCCCCCAATTGAATTGCTATAAATGAAATTCCAGCTAATGCCGCAGTAACGGCAATATTACCGGTTACAGTGGATGAATAAGGTACTAACCCAAATAAACCTGCTAAAAGTACAAAAAAGAAAACCGTTAAATGAAAAGGCAAGAAAAATTCATAACCCTTTCCTATTGTCGGTTTTACAATTTCATCTCTAACAAAAATGATTATAATTTCAAAAAAATTGGTAAGCCCTTTGGGGATAAGCGACTTTTTATAACTTCTTGCAACAAAAAACAACACAACAATTAATATCAGTGCTACAATCCAAGAAAAGAAGATGTGTTTGGTTATAGAAATATCAAAACCAAAAAGTGATAAATGTGGAAGATTTAAGAAACCGAAAGGCTCAAAATCGATTTTATGAGAATCCATAACTTCCTGTAAAATCCAACCGCCACCACCACTTGATTTACGGACAGTATCGACTACAGCTACTGTATCTTGTATAGCATTAATCATTAATTCTCTTGTGTTTTTTTATCCCTTAATACCAAGTAAAATATTTCTGATATTAAATACAAAATGTAAAAAAATAGAACTAAAAAAATAAATATATTCCTACTTATATCCAAGAATTCAAGTGCTATAAATACAAGTAAAATTAATAAAATAAGCCTAATTAACATTCCCCCAAAAACACTCACCATAAAAATCAGATGTTTTTGATCAATACCTACTTTTATTGCCAACATTCCTAAGGCATAATTTATGGTTGTAAATAAAATTGCTAAGAAACCTGAATACGCTGCAACATTTGATATGTAATTTATTGATGAAAGAATATATAAAGTTATTGTAAAAATAAATACAACGAGAATTGTAAAAATTATAACTTTATTAGATTTCATTTTTCGGGAAGTTTAATTACAGTTTTTAAAAAATTATAAAGTGCCGAAGCGATACCCAAAAAAGAAAATATTATTAATAACCATGGACTTGTATTAAATTTATTATCCAACCAATAACCTAATAAAACCATTACGGCAACCGTTACAGCTAACTGCATCCCCAGTCCAAGATAATTTCCCAAAGTTCTTAGATCATTATCATCTTCGGGATTCTTATTCAATTGACTCATTGAAGATTTATAGTTTGCGGTGTCTTAATTGGAACTTTCTCGGCAGATGTCATTTTGCTTGTACCATCAAATTTAGCACCTGCTGCAATTACCAATATTTTAGTAATTAATTCACCTTTTAAAATCGCTTTTGCCTCTAAAATTACTTTGTTCTGTGCTCTTACAATTCCATCAACTTTACCCCCTATGGTAAGATCTTTGGCATTGATTTCACCTATAACTTTACCGTTAGTACCTATTGTAATATTACCTTCGGCATAAACATCTCCGTTAATTGTGCCATCCACTCTAATATTACCGCTGCATTTCATTTTTCCCTCTAAAACTACTCCTGAACTTATAATAGTCAGTTCATTGTTTTCAAAACTATTATCTTTTTTCAATTTTTACTCCTGTAAGTAATTTAAAAATATATTTTTAGGATTTATTGGTTTTCCATTCTTCCAAATTTCAAAATGTAGATGCGGACCGGTTGTTATTAAACCGCTGTTTCCACTTAATGCAATTATTTCCCCTGTAGAAACAGTCTCTCTTACTCTTTTTAAAAGTACCGAGCAGTGTTTATAAATAGTTATATAATTATTGGGATTACTTATTATAAGCATATAACCGTCTTTAACTGTATAATCAGAAAATATAACGTAGCCACCGGAAGATGCGTGAATTGGTGTCCCCTTTTTTAACACATAATCAATTCCAAAATGTCCTTTGTCCGGATCAAAATTTTTACTCACAAATCCTTCTACAGGTTTTTCAAAAAAAACTTCGTCGTTTAACTTTTTATCTTTTCCTTGCAACAATTTATTAATAATAAAATATAGATCACCTTTAATTTTATTATTCTTAACGGTAGGTAGAGAATCCTTAGATTTTTTTATCTTATTACTTAAAGAATCAATCAAGGTTGAATCACCTAAAAATATTGCTTCTTTAAGCCTTTGATTTGTAGATTTTAATTTTGATAACTCCCTGCTTAAAAATATCATTCTCCTATTTAGCATTTCAACTTCTTGAATATCTTCTTTGCTTAGAGTAGGATTATTAATTCCCAGCATTCTTCCGAGCGGTGCAACATCAAAGATTAGAAAACCAATCACAAATACTAAGAAAGTGTAAAGAGCCACTATAGAAATAATAGTTCCCAATTTAAATTTACGCTGTTTTGCCTGAACACCTGATTGATCAGGTATTATCACTATGGAGAATGACTTTAATTCTTTTATTTTTTTTAAATTCAATTTTCTGCTTTTTTATAATAAATGAGTCTACTCTAAAAAAAGTATCCGTTAGCTATTGACCTTTTTAGGTCCGACTCATAAATATTTATTAATCATTTCATCAACCTTTATTTTACCTTGACGCAAAATCTTTGGTTTTGTCCCGGTTAAATCAATTAAAGTTGAAACCTTTTGAAAATTCTTTTTTGTACTGTAAAAAATGATATCAATAATGTTAGAGAATTCCTCAAATATTAAACTCGGTTCGTTAATAGGAGGATTATTAGATTTATTTACACTTGTCGATATTAATGGCATTTTAAGTTCACTTAAAAGTTTTAGACAAAACCTGTGGTTGGGAATTCTAAATGCTGCATTGGAAGTGTTTAGAATTTGTCTGTACTTTCTATTCAAACTTAAAACAACTGAAACCGGGTTTGGCCAAATTGCAAGTAGAAAATCCAAATATTTCTCGGATGGAACATCAACATACTCTAATAAATTTTCAATGTTATAAATCATGAGAATATTTTTTTTATCCTCTTCTCTTCCTTTTATTTCATTTATCTTTCTTACTGCATTTTCATTAAACGGATTAGCACCAATTCCATAAATCGTATCTGTCGGATAAATAAATATGGAACCTTCCAAATATATTTTTTTGGCTAATGTTACAGATTTACTTAATTCTTTGTCAACATTAATTTTTAGCGCACTCGCTGTTTCAATCATTTAACATATCCTTAATTTTCATAATAACTTGTTCCGGTTTTATAAAATTTCCGCAATCAAATGTTTTTATCGGGCACTTATGCAATCCGTGAATTCCGCAAGGTTTGCATTCCAAATTATTGTATGTAATAAAACTGCTTTTTTTATTATACGGATAAAAGCCAAAGTTCGGTATAGTTGAACAATAAATAGTAAGAACCGGAATATTTGCACAAACTCCTAAATGAGTTGGTGCACTATCATTGGCAATTAATATTTTCATTCTTTTTAAGAACTCTATTGATTCAATTAGAGAAAATTTGCCCGCAACAGAAATTACCTGGTCTCCTGATTTCTTTGCTATTAAATTACATAAATTTTCATCTTCTTTACTACCGATCAAAAATACAGTAAAAGAATCTGCCGTTAATAATTTAACGACTTCAACAAAATAATTTTCGGGATATTTCTTCGTTTCCCAAATACTTCCGGGCGCTATTGCAGCAAATTTAATTTTAGTATCTAAATTTACAAAAAAATCGTCTACTTTGTTTTTTGATTTTGTGTTAATTTCCAACACGGGAATTATTTTCCAAGATTCGCCTGTATAATTAAATGATATTAAATCTAAATTCCTTTGAACTTCGTGCTGATTTTTTTTGTACGAAATAATGTTTTTGTAAAAGAATTTCAATTTTGAATTGGAAAATGAATAAGATTCATCCACAGCTAATAATTTTGTAATTAACGCAGAACGAAATGACCTATGGGGAGAATATATTTTTGCGTAATTATTAGATTTTAATTTTCTAACAAATTTATAGAGAGAAATTAATCCTTTATGCTTTTGCTTTTTATCGATTTCAATTACTTTACTGACAAATGGTGAAGAATTAAAAATTTCTTTAGTTGAAGGTATTGCAACAACATCAATCTCTGCATCTTTGTTTTGCTCCTTTAACTTTTGAATCATAGGTAAAGTTAAAATAGCATCCCCGATAAAAGCAGTTTGTATTATTAAGATTTTTTGCATAATAAATTAATGTTTCCACCTTTTATGCATCCAAAGCCATTGTTCAGGGTTTTTCTCAATTATTTTTTGGAGATATGATGTATATCTTTGACAAATTTCTACTTTTTTATCTTCCAATTCTTCGGGTAAATTATCTATATTTAATTCTTCAAAAACAATTTTATACTTTTTATCTTTTTGTCTTACCGGAATTGCACAAATTATAACTGCATTTGTCTTTAAGGCAAGAGTAGCAGGTCCCGGAAAAACAGATGTACTTCTTCCAAACAAATTTACCCTTATGCTGTCCTCATCACCTCTTTGATCCGCTGCCATTATAACAATTTGTTTTTCTTTTAGTTTTTGATATACTTTCCTAATCTGTATACCCATAGGTATTACCGAATTACCAAATCTCGTCCTGTTCTTTTTTAACCATTTTGTTACGTATGGGTTTCTTTGATTTTTAATTACAACATTTAACAGCAAATTTAACTGTACACCGGTTGAAGTTGCCATGTACTCCCAATTTCCAAAATGTGCGGTTAACAGAATTATTGGATTTCCTTCTTCATATCTTTTTTTCAAAATATTCAAGTTAACACACTCAACATTTTCTATTAATTTTTTGCGTGATATGTGAGGTAAATACATTATTTCAGTAAATGTAACGGCAAAACTTTTATAATTTTCATAAGATATTTTTTTAATTTTTTCCTGTGTGTAATCAGGGAAGGCATATTTTAAGTTTTGTAGTACCGTCTCTTTTCTGATAGGAATTATATAATAAAAGAAAAGGGCGATGATAACGGATACTTTCCTGGATAATTTTAGACCTAAAATTTTAAATAAGTAACTGAAGGAGATAAATAGAAAATACTCAAGTATGTTTTGCATAATTCATTTACAATTTTTTGAATTTAAATTTATTGATTCATTCAGTCAAATGGTAATATATAATAAAATAGAAAGGCATTAAATCAGAAATGATTTAATGCCTATAATTAAAAGAAAAAATATGTTGTGTTTTAACGCGTAGATATTCTTGAAAGCCAACTCGAATCGTGGTATTCATTTCTTTTGGTAGAATGCACAAGTATATAATTAGAAAAACCTGTAATATCAGCAAAGACAAATATTACACCACCTTCAATTTGTTGGTAGGTCCAAATTTCATACGGTTTAGTGTTTTTTTGATTTGGAAATCTTTCAATTTGGTCAGGCGCTCCATACATAATAAATACTCTTCCCATATCTGTTTTAGAACCATCTTTTGCAAGATTTTTGTATTTTCTTGAAGCTGTATTTACTCTTTTAAAATATTCTGTATAGTATTCATTTTTCTGTGTGTTTTTATCTTTATCTCTTTTATTCCAAAACTTGAATAGATATTCTCTTTTCCCTTTAACCGTGTGTATTTTATCCCATTGGTCTTTCTCATTTTGGGTGGCAATATATTCAGAAGCATCCCAAATATGATTACTTTCCGCATCGGATAAAACGGCAAACTGTGAACTTAATAATTTACCTGTATTTTTAGCATTAGAAGTCTTTTTCTTTACATCAGGGTTATATACAAAAAATTCTTTTGAAGAAATAATACCGAAATTTTTTATGCTGTCGGCTAAAGACAAAATTAAGTCATATTTACCTGTAGGGTATTTAGAAACATTAATTGCTCCAACTTTAACAATGGAGGGTGATTTTTTCCCTATTTTATCTTTCTTTAAATACATTTTCTTATTATCGTTGTTCATTACAGAGGTTTCAAAAATAAGATTATTAAAATCAGTAGCTTTATCTAAGTTATATACTTCACCGTAATAAAAAACCACGGGCGCGGTTTTTCCATAAATATCTGTTGGATACGGTATTACTTCCAATGTATTCTTGTAAAAAATAGATTTTTTATCAACACCGTCATTTTTTATGTTCGATGCTAATTGAACATCGCTAATTTTTAATTTAGAAGAAGCGTACGGAATAACATGAAATGAAAAAGTGTAATCTTTCGTTTGTGATAAGTTATTATTATCAGACCCCTTTGCTGTACAAGTATAATTCCCTTTGGGTATAACAAATGCAATCATCCCCGTTAGGTTTCGAGCTTTTGCTTTTCCGGTTATCTTTGGAGCAATGCTGGGAATTCTCCATTTCTTATTCAGAAAATCTTTATTAGATGTAGTATTAATTATACGTATCTGAAGTAATCCCTCTATAATATTTTTACCGTCTTTTTTAATTCTTGTCAGTTGTTCCTCGGGAAATGAATAATAGAATTCAACATAATTTGACGTAGAATCATATTTGAAACTTGCATAGTCAACATTAAAATTAAATTGTCCCTGGGGTAAAGCAACGAAGATAGGTAAAAATAAAAAAGTTATTAAATAAAATATTTTTTTCATGACCGCCTTCTTTTTGAATGATTTTTTTTTAGAGAAAGAACAAGGTGTTAAAATATAATTAATAGAAGTAATTGTCTACCAAAAAATTATTCCTCAAAATTTTATGAACCCAACATTTGAAATACCTTTATATGATGCTATTTTATCCAAGGTATTTTTATCAACGTTATTATCAACATTAATAACGGTAACAGCTTCGTCACCTTTGTCCCTTCTCCCTAAGGATAAACCGCCAATATTTATATTACTATCCGCTAATATTTTACTAACAATAGAAAGCATACCCGGTTTATCTACATTAGTATAGAATAATAAAAAACCTTCCGGCTTAACTTCAAGTCTAAAATTATTCACTCCAACAATTCTCGATTCATTATTTCCAAAAACTGTTCCGTCAAATTTTCTTAACTTATCTTTTGAATGGAAGGTTACACTTAGTAAATTTTTATAATCAATATTAGAACTGGATTTAATCTCGTTAATAATTATACCGTTTTCTTTTGCCAAAAAAGGTGCATTAATTAAATTCACATTCTCTTCAAGTTTGTCATTCAAAAACCCCTTCAAAACAGAAATGGAAAGTAATTGAGTAAACTTGTGTAATGTTTCACCGCAATAATTTATATCTATTTGTTTTAACCTGTTTTTACTAAGTTGTGAATAAATTTTACCTATCTTTTCACTTAATGTAACAAACGGTAAAATATCCTTATTATTTATAGCTTCAATTCCCACCCCGTTTACAGCACCTTTAATTTCTTTACCTTTGAAATAATCAACAAATTGATGGGCGATTTGTATAGCGACTTTTTGCTGAGCTTCTTTGGTTGATGCTCCAAGATGTGGTGTTGTAATTACGTGGGGATGTTTTAATAATGGGTTCTCGAAATCCGGGGGTTCGGATGTATAAACATCAATTGCTGCACCCGAAACATGCCCGTTCTCTAAAAATTTTAATAAAGCAGGTTCATCAATTAAACCGCCTCTTGCGCAATTTATAACTTTAACTCCCTTTTTACATTTACTTAAAGTTTCTTCCGAAATTATGTTTTTAGTTTCATTGGTTAACGGTACATGAATTGAGATGATATCTGAGTTTTTATATAGTTCATCAAGACCTACCAATTCAACACCTAATTTAGAAGCTGATTCTTCGGACATCAGGGGATCATAGCACATAACTTTCATACCAAAGGGTATCGCACGGAGAGCTACTTCCTTTCCGATTTTTCCTAACCCGATTATCCCCAAAATTTTATTACTTAATTCTTCACCCTTAAATTTTCCTCTCTCCCATTTCCCTGAAATCATTGAAGCATTTGCTTGTGGAATATACCTGCTTAGTGATAACATTAAAGCCATTGTATGTTCCGCTGCTGAAATTGTGTTGCCCCCGGGAGTATTCATAACCAGCATACCCATACGAGTTGCTGCACTTATGTCAATATTATCACAACCGGTACCGGCACGTCCAATTATGTTTAAATTGGTTGCCGATTTTAAAAGTAGATTATTTACCTGTGTTCTGCTGCGAACAATAAGACCGTTAAACTCTCCGATAATTTCCTTTATTTCATCCGACGATATTTCAGGTAAATATGTAACTTCTATTTCAGCTTCTTCCAAAATTTCTTTACACTTTAGATCTATTGAATCTGATATTAATATTTTTTTCATAATTTCTCTAAATTATTATTATACAATTCTTGTAGAAAACTAAAAAGGCTTGCACTTAGCAAGCCTTAATTAAATACTTAAAAAAATTTAATCCGGATTGCTAAGCTACTGCATCCAATTTTTGAGAAATTTGTGATTTTGGTACAGCCCCGATGATTGTATCTTTTACTTCACCGTTTTTAAATACAAGTAAAGTAGGAATACTCCTTACTCCGTATTTAATTGCTGTTTGTTGATTATTATCAACATCTAATTTCCCTATTTTAATTTTCCCCTCATATTCCCCGGCTAACTCCTCAACTAAAGGTGCAATCATTCTACAAGGTCCGCACCAGGCAGCCCAAAAATCTATTAGTACCGGTAAATCAGAATTTAAAACTTCCGATTCAAAATTTTCATCCGTTATTTCTAATGGTCTCATTTTTATCCTTTAAAATATAATATTTAAATATAATTCATAGATTACTTTTGTCCAATAAAATTTACGACATCTTCCCCGCCGTCGGCATTAATAACTCCACCTGAAATCCATTCTCCTCCATCTTTGCACAAAAGAGAAATCACTTTAGATACATCTTGAGGGGTTGTTAATCTTTTCCTTGGATTTTTTCTTTTGGCAACATCCATCATAGGTACGTTTCCTGGAATCTTTCTTAGAGCAGGTGTATCCGTAACTCCCGCCATTATTGCGTTTGCCGCAACTCCCATGAAACCCAACTCCTCTGATAGCTGTCGAATGTGCGATTCTAATGCTGCCTTTGCTGCAGATACGGCACCATAAGTCGGAATAACGGTATGTGAACCCGAGCTGGTCATTCCAAAAATTCTTGCTTTTTCAGCTAATAATTTATTAGTAAATATATCCTGTACCCAATAGACAAGTGAATTTGCCATCACATCAATTGTCATTTCTAATTGCGCTTTAGTCATACCTTTTTCGCCATCTGAATATATAAATTTTTTTAAGGTTCCAAATGCTAAGGAATGCATAACTACTTTTATTAAAGGTTTACCATTTAAAAGTAAAGTTAAATCGTTTACAACTTCAGCACGCTTTACTGCATCAGCTGCATTCATGTTATAAAATGTTTGTTTAACGCCAAATCCTTCAATGCCGTTTTTTATTTCTTCTACGTTATGTAATGTGGCGTGGCGATCTAAATGAACACCAATAATATTATAACCGTCTTTAGCCAATTGTAGAGCGGTAGCCCCTCCAAAACCCGAAGATGCACCTAAAATCAGTGCCCAATATTTGTTATTTTCATTACCCATGTATATTACCGATTAAATTAATTTTTTAAGAGCAAAGTATACGAAATAGCAAATTGTTATTCAACATTCTTTGAAAAAGAACGAACATTTGTAAGACTTTTTACACAAAAATAATTGAAAATTATTGGCATAATTGTATAGAGTTTTTGCCGAATTTTTCGTTTAAGGAATTAATAAATTTATTTGAGGGGTTAACTTTATATTCATTTAAAAAGAAAAGTCTGCCTTTTGAACCGTTGTTCTTTAAATGAAGATAAACAGGAATATTTCCTTTGTTATTATTTAGTATTTCCTTTAATAAACTTAGTTCCTTTTCTCCGTATATGTTTTCATCAAAATTTAGTTTTATACTTTTAGTGAATTTTTCTTTCACTTGTTCAATCGGGATTACTTCTTCAATATGAAGTTTAATTGTATCTCCGCTGCTTTCGGGTCTTCCTACTATAATTACACATCTTTCTTCTTCGATTAATTCACCGTACTTTTCATAAATTTTAGCAAACATTAAACATTCACAAGAACCTGAAAAATCATCAAGTGTAAAGAATGCCATTGTTCTGTTTGCCTTATCGATTTTTCTTTTAATTGTTGTTATAACTCCGCAAGCCCTTACCATTTCATCGTTTTGGTGCTCCAACGCTGATCCAAGTTTAATAGTAGTAAAAGAATTATATTCCAGCAAATAATTTGTAAGAGGATGCCCGGTTATGTAAAAACCCGTAACTTCGCGTTCCTTAGCCAACCTCTCTTTTGTTGACCACTTTTCAACATTTTGTAATTGAGGTGTTTTAATTTCCATGTCTTCGTGACTATCACCAAACAAACTATTCTCCGACGTAATTTTTGAATTTTGAACTTTATGACCGAACTCTAAAGCAGATTCAACGGAGGCAAATAAAGCGGCTCTATTGTCATTGACCGAATCAAAAGCACCGGCTAATACTAAACCCTCAAGTCCTCTTTTGTTAACAATGCGTGTATCAACTTTTGAACAAAAATCAAAAATGCTTGTAAAATTTTGATCTGTATTTTTTCTTACTCTTATTAATTCTTCAACAGCGGGTTTTCCCACATTTTTAATTGCACTCATCCCAAAACGAATTTTTGCATTCTCTACATTGAAGTTAACCGAAGGATTTTTTACATCCGGAGGTAAAACTTCAATCTGTAATTTTCTACAATCTTCTAAAAATGCTGCAACTTTGTCCGAATTACCAAATTCATTTGTTAAGTTTGCAGCTAAAAACTCAGGTGTGTAATGTGCTTTTAAATAAGCTGTTTGATAAGCGACCAAACTGTATGCAACTGCGTGACTTTTATTGAATCCATAATTCGCAAATTTTTCAATATTCTCTACTATCTTCTCTGCAACAGACATTTTTATTCCGTTTTTAACAGCTCCTTCCAAAAACTGTTTCTTCAATTTTGCCATCGCTTTTAGATCTTTTTTACCCATTGCCCTTCGTAAAAGGTCTGCTTCGGCAAGACTCATTCCGCCAATTTTATTTGCAATCTGAATTACCTGTTCCTGGTAAACAATAATACCGTAAGTCTCTTTTAATATCTGTTCCAATAACGGATGTAGATATGTAACCTTTGTTTTACCGAATTTTCTTTCGATAAATTCATTTATAAACTCCATCGGTCCTGGACGGTAAAGAGCATTCATTGCGGCTAAATCATTTATTGATGTAGGATGAAGCTTCTTCAAATACTCACGCATCGGTGGAGATTCAAACTGGAACACACCTGTTGTTTGTCCGTTTGAAAATAATTTATAAGTTTTCTCATCATCCAACGGTATTTTGTCAATATCAATTTCTACATTGTGATTTTGCTTGATTAATTTTACAGCATCGCGAATTATTGTAAGAGTGCGCAGACCAAGGAAATCCATTTTAAGAAGACCTGCCTGTTCTATCTCTTTCATATTATATTGAGTGACAACTTCCGTCTGGTTTACTGCATTGGCAAGCGGAACAAAGTTGCTTATTTCTTCGGGACATATTACAACACCGGCTGCGTGTTTAGATGCATTTCTGTTCATCCCTTCGAGTACTTTTGCATATTTAAGTAAGTTTTGGAGGTCGGGTTCTTTTGTTGTTTTAAGATATTTTAATTCGGGTACTTTTTTAATAGCTTCATCAATTGTAAAAACTTTTCCGAATTTAGAAGGAATGTATTTTGTAATATTGTTCACGGTTGGAATCGGTACGTTTAAAACGCGTGCAACATCCCTTAACACCATTTTTGAAGAAAGCCGGTTGAAAGTGATTATTTGACTAACACAATCACTTCCGTATTTTTCCCTTACATATTCAATTACTTCGTTGCGCTGATCATCGGCAAAATCAATATCAATATCAGGCATAGACTTTCTTGATGGATTCAGGAACCTCTCAAAAAGCAGGTTATATCTTAGAGGTTCTATGTTTGTTATACCCAATGTATAAGCAACCAAACTGCCGGCAGCACTTCCTCTGCCGGGACCAACAGGAATATTGTTCTTCTTTGCCGCATTTATAAAATCCTGAACTATTAAAAAATACCCTGCAAATCCCATTTGTTTGATTGTAGATATTTCAAAATCAAAACGCTGTTTAATTTCGGGTGTAACTTTTTCAAATTTTTTGTGAAGTCCTTCTTCTGCTAAAAGTTCTAAGTATTCATCCAAGGTTTTTGCGGATGAATCTTCGGGTATTGGAAAGTTAGGGAAATGATAGCCGTCGGAATCAAGTTTTAGATCTATTTTAGAATCTATCTCAAGAGTATTTTCAACAGCATCTTTGTAATCTTTAAAAAGTGC
>DRJC01000237.1 GCA_011052365.1 Ignavibacteria bacterium | reverse complement strand
TTAACTGATAATCTTCAAAACCTCACTGCACAATTTAAAATTGATTCTTCTAATGATGTTGCAAACGATAAATTAAGTAAGGAATATTCTGTTAGACAAAATGGAAGGTTGATTGAAACTTAAATGCAATCAACGATATAAAAAAGGTCGGGCTTCAAGTCCGACCTTTTTTATTTAAAATAATTCGATAAGAAAACAAAACAACTTTTTCTATTAGAAACAACTTGATATTTAATTGGACAAATTCATCCCTAATACCTTGAATAATTCCGTCAACTAAATTACCACGAAAACCCTCCTTATAAATAGTAATTTGCATAAACAAAGAATATTTTTTATCTTCCTTTCAAAAAGGAAAATATCTATATTTTTTTCCTTTATTAAAGGATATGACGATGAATAAAGAAATAATAAAAACCATCATTGCTGATTTCCATAAAAGAGGATTGCCTGATTTTATACAACGTGAAACTAAAATTCCTCTTGACACAGGAAAAATTATTACTTTAGTAGGTGCAAGGAGAGCCGGCAAGACTTATTCGATGTATCAATTAATGTCGGAGATAAAGGACATAACAGATATTATTTATATAAATTTTGAAGATGAGCGTTTACAATTGGATTTGGAAAATTTAAATACAATTATTGAAGCTTATTTTGAGTTGTATCCAAAAAAAACAGAAAAACAGGTTTACTTTTTCTTTGACGAAATACAAGAGATGAAGGGATGGGAAAAATTTGTCCGCAGAATATACGACACTGTTTCAAAAAAGATATTTCTTACAGGTTCTTCCGCTAAAATGCTACATAAAGAAATCGCAACCAGCCTGCGGGGAAGAACAATAAATTTCGAGATTTTACCTTTATCCTTTTATGAATTTTTAAAATTCAAAAAAACATCTCTCGATATTATATCAACAAAAGGTAAAGCTTACATTTCCGGGTTATTCAAATCTTATTTGCAGAAAAGTTCATTCCCCGAAACCATAAATATGCCCGATTTTATAATTGAGAAAACACTTAGAACTTATTTTGACGTTATGCTTTACAGGGACATTATCGATAGGTATCAAATATCTAATGTTATCGCTTTAAAATATTTAATGAAGAAGCTTTTAATGAATACTGCAAAAGAATTTTCCATTCACAAAATATACAATGAACTAAAATCAAGAGGAATACGAATCAGTAAAGACACGTTGTATAAATTAGTTAATTATTTTGAGGATGCTTATATAATATTTCAAGTGCAAAATTTTTCGCAATCCATAAATAATCAAACCCAAAAAAAAGCTTACACTATAGACCAAGGACTAAGTACAATATTATCTTTTACATTGAGTGAAGATGTCGGTCGTCTGCTGGAAAGTATAGTGTATTTAGAATTAAAAAGAAGATATTCAGAAATATTTTATTATAAAGATAAAGGTGAATGTGATTTTATACTAAAAGAAAAAAGTAAGATCACCCAAGCTTATCAAGTTTGTGCGTACATAACCGACGATAATAAAAATAGAGAATTTACCGGGTTAACAAAAGCAATGGAAAAATTTCATTTGAAAAGAGGTGTGATTATTACTCTAAATCAGAAAAAAACCGAAGGTAAAATAGAAATAATACCTGCTTATGAATGGATGTTAACAAAAAATATTTAGATAGTATTTAATAATTCCCTCAACTAAATCATCAATTAAACATTTATCATCTTTAGTTAAAACGTTATAAATATTTTGCTCAAAAATGTGACTAAAGAAAATATTTAATGCGTTTATCCTCGTTTTAATGCTTTTACCGACTATTTCAATCGTTCAGCTATAAAGTGTACATGCAAAAATTCGATTATATATTAACAATGCAGAAAGGATTAAAGTATATGACGGAAATAAAAACAAAACAAGATTATGAAGCACTTCTGCAATTAGTGAGCTTTAATATATATGAAAAAAAAATCGGAGTTGATATTCTCAAAGTAAGCGAAGTTTTAAGGATACCTAAAAATGTAACGGAAGCACCATCTGAACTAGTAGCAGGTATAGAATCTGATTATATAACAACAGTCGGGAAACTTGAAGACAGGTTATTAATTCTACTTGATTTGAATAAAGTTTTTAACACTGAACAAATAGAGTTATTAGGCTCAATGAATTAAACAGAAAATAAGTAAAACAGCTAAACTATTATTAGGAGGACAAAATGTTAAGTAATTTAAAAATCAGTATAAGAATTGCAATAGGATCTGTCGTCGCTATTGTTGCTTTGGTAATTTTAATCTTATACTCTGAATCTCAATTGAATACTATTTATAATTTGATTCAAAATCAAAATAAATTGGCTAATGACTCTGTCTTATCTGCCGATAACATAATCAGTTCGGCAAGAACATTTACATACATATTTGGTGTATTAGTAACTCTATTTATTATTGGTTATTCAATAATAATGTTAAGAAGTATCATTGTACCGCTTAAAATGATTATTGAAAGGGCACAACAACTGCAAAGAGTTTGCATAACTAATCTCGGTAAGGGTTTGATGGCTATGTCTAAAGGAGATATGAGTGTTGAAGTTGAAAAAGCAACAAAACATCTAAATCTTAATAGCAAGGATGAACTTGGTTCGATGGCTGCTACTATTGATAAGGTAATTTCACAATCTCAAGCCGGTATAGACGCATATGAAATTGTTCGTGAAAAAATAAATGAATTAAATTTGGAGACGGAAAAATTAATAAATGATTCCAATGATGGAAAACTCGATAATAGAGGTGACGTTTCAAAATTTGAAGGATTCTATCAGGAAATAGTAAAAGGCTTTAACGGGGTGCTGGACGCAGTTATATTACCTGTTCAAGACGGTGCACGTGTTTTGGAGATATATTCTACCGGTGATCTTACACCAAGAGTAACCGCTGAATATAAAGGACAGCATCAATTAATTAAAAACAGTATAAATAAAGTTGGAGAATCAATAAGCGGAATACTATCTCAAGTAACCGAAGCAGTTCAAGCAACATCAAGTGCAAGCGCTGAAATTTCTTCAAGCACAGAAGAAATGGCTGCCGGTGCACAAGAACAAAGTTCA
>DRJC01000236.1 GCA_011052365.1 Ignavibacteria bacterium | reverse complement strand
CGTCTGTATCTTGAAGAGACAACAATTTTTTCCATGTGCACTGTTGTTTCATTTTTATTAAGATAATACAAACCTCCTATTATATAACCTCTATCTGAAACTGCTACTAAAAATTGGTGGTTGCTTCTGAAGTTGACTAATAAATTAGAATTTATATATAATTGATGGAGACGTGAAATTTCTTTTGGAGTATTTGGTCTGCGGATATAAAAAGGATTACCGTCATAATCATCAAGTTCAACTACAAGATTTGGAAGTGTGGTACCCTCGGCTTTTGTTTTAATTAGAGCTGCTGTATCCGAAGGCTTTAAATAAGGATAATTTAAACGAGCTAAAAAGAAATCTTCTTTTTCATTTAATTTAAAATCGCTTTGTATTGAAGAGAGAAGGGAAAAATATTCTTCCTTTGTAATTGAATTTTCTCTTTGCTTCTTAACAATATTATTCAGGTAATTTTGGAGTTGTACATTTGAATTTGCAAAAGCTGTTTTAATAAAAAATCTTGTTCTTGTTTCCGGATATTCTTTTTCTAAATCTGCAAGCCTGTATGTGTCGGTTAAATCATACAACATTTCAGCTTGTGCTTGTATTGATGCATCACGATTCAGCTCGTACCAGCGGTGGAATCTTTTTATCGCAAAAAACAACCTGGTTGGAATAAATCCTTCTGTCTCAATCTTCTGAATAAATTCGTTTAGTTGGGCCTTTATTAATTTTAGATTTGTTACCTTAAATTTATTTATGTATTTAGCCTTAAATTGTTTGAGTATTTCAAGTCCTTTTTCCTCACCTTCTGCTGATATTATTCCCGAAAAAACATAATTCCAAATTTTCTTTTTCGTTAAAAACGGATATTCTTCTTGTGTTTGTTTTATAAAATAAAGATTGAACTTATTTAAAAGATCAAGTATTGATGTAGTTTTTATTCTTTCACTAATTGATACTATACGCGTACCGACATGATAATCGTGAGGTGAAATTATAATATTCATAACCGATGGATCGGATAGAGCCATTTTGTACCCGGTCATTTTCCAGAAACGGTAATATGAAGCCGAAGCTCTCCAAACAAAAAACGGCCAAGTATTTTTAAGCCTGATACTTTCTTTATCGCTAAGCTTTCTTGTTTTTCTGTAATAGAATTTTGCTACGGTATCTCCAGTGATAAATTCTTCGCTCCACATATCCGTATCTTCCCAGTATCCGCCGAAATCCTCAACGAGTTTTTGTCCTGCCAAACCTGAGCCTGATAAAATTAGCCAGTTTACCTCTTCGTTAATTTTCTTCTTCGGGATTTTTTTATTCAGGTTCAGAACAAAATCGAACGAACCTTGCAAACGTGTTTGCACAGATACTCTGTAAACCGATTTATCATGATAGGTGCCTAAATGACTAATCCAAATTCCTCCCGGCAACATATCGTTCAGCCCTATTCTTATACCTTTAGAAATTAAAAAGATTGCTTCTCTTAGTATTGATGTATTTGTAATCGCTTTTATTATTCTCTTTTTGTCCTGCGGGTCAATATCCTCTTCGGTTATAATAATATCCTGCCACGTGTATTCTTTGGATGTTTCGGGATCAACAGCAACTGTTTGATTTTCACCAAGCCAGTTTCTAAATCCTCTGCGTAAAATATTCCTTGCACTTTGAGCGATTGTATTTATTTCTTTTCTTTCATCTAATAGTTGATATTTAACAAATAGTTGTCGTATTCTCAGATAAGAAATCGGGTGACTGACACCGTAATAAGCAAGTAATTTAAATAAAGAAGGTATTGAAGTATCAGAGAATCCTTTTCTCCTTTTTTCTCTTTTTATTTCATTTTCAAGTGTTTGCTCAATCGCTTCTAATTTGTCTTTGCCACGAGCCTGGTTAACAAAATCTTTAATAAGTTTTTCATCAAAAATATTATAATCCAGTTGAACGTATTTCCCCAAAAAAGTAATAAATTCATCTATCGTTATTTTGCCGGATAGAAGCAGAAGCATCTTTCTTCTATAACTTAATTTTGATGCTATTTGCGGTCTATGTAATAATTCAACCGCTAAATTATAGTTGGGTTCAAATTCATTGTTTAAAACAAAATCAAGATATTCTATTGCAACTGAATTATCAGTTGACAGGGCTGATTGAAGCAGCATAGCAGAAAAATGTAGTCCTTCCAAAGAGATTTCCATTCCTTTTACTATTTTTTTTATTCTCTTTCTTATAGTGTTTTTTATTTGCGGTTTATCTTTAGGTTTGATGAATTCAATTTTATCAAATTTATAATCCTTTCTATACCATTGGTAAATAGAGCTACCTGTAAAATCAGTAAGATTTTGATTACCCAACCAGTAAGAAGGCGTTGTTAATAATGATTGAAAATCAATAAAGTTTTCTTTGATATGATAAAGATAATTTCCAACCTGGTATATGTTGGATTGGCTACCGATTGATTTAACTTTGAGAAATAATTTCAACTTCGGTACTTTTATTCCGTTTTTATCGATAATAATATCTCTGTTCAAAATTCCTTTTTCACGTAGGAACCAATTTGGAACTCTTATGCTTATGTTTTTAAAGACTAACTTTGTATAATTTTGCTTATACATAGTTTCAATTACATCTTTAAAATTCTTTTCTATTATCCTTCGTCTATAAGTGTTCTTTGGAGTTAATTCTCCGTACTCGTCGGAGAAAGGTCTGTCAATTATTTTAAAATCAATTATCCTTTCGAAAGGGGATAAAAATTTATTAACGGTTACAATAACGGAAGAAAAGTATTCCTGTATTTGTGCATCGTTCATTTTATTTAGATTTGTAACATTATCTTCATAATTCGGCACTAACAATACAGTATTGTATGGTCTATGGTCGCCGACTAAAAAAACCTGTTTTACGGAATCAATATCACGGAAGAAGTTTTCTATTTTTTGTGGAGCTACGGTTTCGCCTTTTATATTTTTATAAATTTCCTTTTTTCTATCGATAATTTCTATAAATCCGTTGTTATCTTTTTGCATTATATCGCCGGTTGGCAGCCATCCACCTTTTAGAAAAGTAGAACTCTTAGCTTCACCGAAATATCCTGTCATCACATAATTACCTTTTATTAAAAGCTCCCCGTCCTTTGCAAGTTTTATTTCTATCCCGGGAAGCTCCTTACCCAAGCTGTTTGGGATATACTTGCCGGGAGGTGTCATTGTAATCCCGCCGGTTGCTTCGGTCATTCCAAATCCGCTCATCAATTCTATACCGTATTTTTGAAAGAAGGTAAATATTTCAGGTGTTAAGAAACCTGCGGCTGATAATCCCCATTTAAGTTTACCCCCTGTTGCTTCATCAACAATTAGTTTGATTGATTTTTCATCTTCAATTTCTATATCAACTTTTTCACAAATATGTTCATATAGCTCAATCCATTTTTTTGGTATGCTTATAAAAATGGTTGGTTTAACAAGCTGCATATTCAGCAACATAGTTTCAGCGGAAGGATTTTCCATAAAGACATATTCTGCTCCCCAGAAGACACTACCCATCATTTCAAAATAGCGTCCGAAAGTATGGAACAACGGTAAGTAGGCTAAAAATCTATCGTGTTCTCCAATTTCAGGTAGGGCAAGTGCTCTGCAAAATCTCTTGTAAATGATATTCAAATTTGAGAACATAATACCTTTCGGTTCACCCGTAGTTCCCGAAGTATACATTATGGTTGAGAGTGATTTGGGAGATATCCTTTTCTCTAATTTTTCAATTGTTCCTTCTTTGTAATTATTTTTTAAGGACAGGAATTCATTAAAATTCAATACCCAATTT
>DRJC01000235.1 GCA_011052365.1 Ignavibacteria bacterium | reverse complement strand
TAAAGACCTTATTTTGTACTTTTATCGGTTGCTTTTTTAAAAAGTTTTCAAAATAGTCTTTATAAGCTATAACTTCTCTTATTTTTTCCATCACCACAAAGGTAACTTAAAAGTTACTATAATCAAAGTTATTTAATAGATTTTTTATGAAATGGATTCGTTCTTATGTGCTAAAACAATTGTTATGTCTGTATTACACCAGTACTAAATTTTGGCATATCGGGATTATTGTTTGCAACTTCAATCGCCATTGATACATATTCTCTTGTAAGTGCAGGATCAATTATTTCATCAACCCAAAGCCTTGCTGCAGCGTAATATGGTGAGCTTGCATTTTCATAAGATTCAGTGATTTCCTTCAATAATTTTTTCTTACTTTCTTCCGTAACTTTTTCACCGCTTTTTTCCGCTTGCTTTAATTTTATACTTAACAAAACATTACTTGCCTGCGCTCCACCCATCACAGAAATTTTTGCATTAGGGTATGCGAAAATAAAACGGGGATCGTAAGCCTTACCGCACATTGCATAGTTGCCGGCACCAAAACTGTTACCCACAATAATCGTAATTTTTGGGACAACAGAATTTGCAACAGCATTAACCATCTTTGCTCCGTCCTTTATAATGCCGCCGTGTTCCGCTCTGCTGCCTACCATAAAACCGGTTACATCCTGCAAAAATAACAATGGAATTTTCTTTTGATTGCAATTCATTATAAACCGTGCTGCTTTGTCTGCACTATCGGAATAAATAACACCTCCAACCTGCATTTCACCTTTTTCTGTTTTAACAATACTTCTTTGGTTCGCTACAATTCCAACAGACCAGCCGTCAATTCTGGCGTAAGCGGTTATTAAAGTTTTACCGTAGCCAGCTTTGTATTCATCGATGGAAGAATCATCTACAATTCTGGCAATTACATCGTACATATCGTATTGTTTGATCGGGTCTTCGGGAAGTATTCCGTAAATTTCTTTGCTCGAATAAAGAGGGGGTTTACTTTCAATTCTGTTAAACCCGGCTTTTTTTCTTTCACCGTTTTTATCAACTATACTTCTTATTTGTGCGAGACATTCCTCATCATTTTTCATTACATAGTCCGTAACACCGGAAATATTTGACTGCACTTTAGCACCGCCTAAACTTTCGTTATCGATGTTCTCCCCGATAGCAGCTTTTACTAAATATGAGCCTGCTAAAAAAACAGAACCTTCGCCTTCAACAATTAATGCTTCGTCGCTCATTATCGGAAGGTATGCACCGCCGGCAACACAGGAACCCATAATTGCTGCAATTTGTGGAATTCCCATAGAAGATATTTTAGCATTATTTCTAAATACTCTTCCGAAGTGTTCTTTATCCGGGAAGATATCTTCCTGAAGAGGTAGGAAAACACCCGCACTGTCAACCATATAAATAATTGGCAGATGATTTTCCATAGCAATTTCTTGTGCTCTAAGATTTTTCTTTGCCGTCATTGGGAACCAAGCCCCTGCTTTAACAGTCGCATCGTTTGCAACAACCAAATGCTGCCTTCCGTGAATTTTACCGATTCCATAAACCGTACCGGCAGAGGACGCACCGCCGTATTCTTTGTACATATCATAAGCTGCAAAAGAATTCAGTTCGTAAAAATCTTTTGGATTGTCCAAGAGAGTGTTAATCCTTTCTCGAGCGGTCATTTTTCCTTTTGCTTTATGTTTTTCTAAAGCTTTTTCACCGCCTCCTAATGAAACTTTTTTCTTTTCAGCTTTTAATTTGCGAAGTAAGTTCTTGTAAAAGTCTTCGCGTTTTAAATAAGTTTCGTTTTCTTTTATTTTATTTTCGATTTTTTTCATTTCAATTTTATCATTGACCTTATTAGTCTTTTAATAGATCTCTTGCAATTACAATTCTTTGTATTTCCGATGTACCTTCTCCTATCGTCAACAATTTCACATCTCTATAAAATTTTTCAACGGGATAATCTTTCACAAAACCATAACCTCCAAAAATCTGGACGGCATCGTTTGCTGCTTTTTCGGCAATTTCACTGGCAAATAGTTTTGCCATTGCGGCTTCTTTTGTGTTCGGAACTCCATCGTCTTTCATGGTGGCAGCTTTATATGTTAACAATCGCGCACATTCAATATTAGTAGCCATTTCAGCAAGTTTAAATTGTATAGCCTGAAACTCGCTCAAATGTTTTCCGAATTGTTGGCGCTCGCCGGAGTACTTTATTGCAGCTTCCATTGCGCCTTGAGCCAAGCCTACACTTAGTGCAGCTATTGAAATTCTTCCGCCTTCCAAAATTTTCATCGCTTGAATAAAACCTTCACCCTCATTTCCAATCATATTTTCAGCAGGGACTTTACAATTTTCAAATATTAATTGTGTTGTATCACTCGATCTCATTCCAAGTTTATTCTCTTTTTTACCTACTATAAACCCTTCCATTCCTTTTTCTAAAATAAATGCTGAAATTCCTTTTTTACCAAGCTCCTTATTTGTAATAGCCATAATTACAGCTGTTTCACCCACTCCTCCGTGAGTAATAAATGTCTTGGTGCCATTTAGAATAAAATTATTTCCATCTCTTACAGCAGAAGTACACAAATTTCCGGCATCACTTCCTGAAGATGGTTCGGTTAGTCCCCAAGCACCAAACTTTTTGCCTGAAGTTAAATCGGGTAAATATTTCATTCTTAATTCTTCGTTGCTGAAAGTGTAAAGATGATTTGTGCATAAGCCGTTATGTGCTGCAACCGACAAAGCTAATGAGGGGTCTACTTTTGCTAATTCTTCTATTACCAAAGCATATTCAATATAACCTAATCCGGCACCGCCGTATTGTTCCGGGATTAAAATTCCTAAAAATCCCATTTCACCAAGTTGATGCATTATGTCCGTAGGGAACTTTTGCGACTCATCGAATTCCATTATTACGGGTCGAACCGTTTTATCGGCAAAATCTCTTATTGTGTTTTTAATTAAAGTTTGTTCTTCTGTTAATTCTAAATTAAATGTTTGTTCTAATGTTTCCATTGTATCCTCAATAAATTAATACCTTTATATTGTCAAATTTTTATTTTGAATTGTTCGAAAATATCTTCTGCTATATGATAGGGCGAGATATTGCCTGAAATTACTTTTTCAAGAGATGAAAGTAAAGAACTATCGGTTTCCGAATTCCAAAGTTCACTTCTCAACTTTTCTTCAACAATTTCTTTTACCCTAATTTTTATTCTTTCCAATCTTTGTTTTAAAAATTTATCATTATTTATTAAATAATTTTTATGTTCAGTAATTGCATTTAGTACTTCTTCAATTCCTTTATTTTCCGATGCAATTGTACTGATAATTTTAGGGAGATAAGTAGTTGCATCGTGATAACGTAAAGTTAAAATGGTATTTAATGCAGCTACTGCTCGGTTCGCGCCCGGTCTGTCAGATTTATTCAACACAAAAAAATCAGCAATTTCCATAAGACCTGCTTTCATTGCCTGCACGGCATCACCGGATTCGGGGACTAAAACAACAATTGTTGTATCTGCTGCCTTTGCAATATCCAATTCAGATTGACCAACTCCAACGGTTTCTAATAAAATAAAATCGTAACCTGCAGCATCCATTACATCTGCAACATCATTTGCTTTTTTGCTAAGCCCGCCAAGGCTTCCTCTTGTTGCCATACTTCTAATAAAAACATTTGGATTATTTCCGATATCATTCATTCGTACCCTGTCGCCTAAAAGAGCACCGCCGGTAAAAGGACTTGTAGGGTCAACTGCAATTATTCCTACTTTTTTATTTTGCCGAATCAGTATTTTAGTAAGCTGATTTGTAATTGTACTTTTGCCGGCGCCGGGAGGTCCCGTAATACCGACTCTATATGCCTTACCCACTTTTGGATAAATAGATTTTAAAATTTCTACCGATTCATTATTTCCACGTTCAACTATGGAAATAGTTCTTGCCAGGGTTCTTCTGTCGTTATTAAATAGTTTATCAAAATTCATAGTATATCGTTTTGGCTATGCCGAATAAAGTTTTTTATAGTATTCATAAGTCCACTTAAAAAAGGTAAATTTACGAGTAAGTAACATAATTATAATTTGTTATACCCCGCTATTTTTCGAAATATTTCAAACATTTTTTAATGCAATCTATTCCCAATCTTCAATATTTAAATTGGGAACGCGTTCAAATTCACGAATATTATGTGTAACCAAAATCAGATTGTATGATAAAGCAATAGATGCAATCAGTAAATCGTTTGGACCAATTGGAGTCCCTTTTTTTTCAAGGGTTGACTTAATCAAACCATAAATGTTTGCACAATTGTCGTCGAACGGAAGTGAAATAAAGGGCTCAAAAAATAAATTTATCTTTTTCAAATTCTTTTTTGGTTTCTCACTTTTGTGGGCACCAAATATCAACTCAGACTTTACGACTGAGCAAAGAATCATCTCCGTGAAAGAATATGCTTCGAACTTTTTTTTTATCTTTTCTGAAGCCCCATTCAAATATTTGATGCAAGTATTTGTATCAAGTAAATATTTCATATCATTTCTTCACGAGATTCATACTTCCCTTGTGTTCCTCTTTCTATTGGGAAGTCAGACAGTGAGCCATAGGTTTGTGAAATAAATTTTGACCAATTTTCACTAACTTTATAATTTATTTTTGATGAAGCTAAATGTTTGTGTTGAATTTTTTTGGATTTTTCAATTGATTTTAATATTTCAAATACAACTCCATAATATTCTTTAGGAATATTATCAATTTTGGATTTTAGCATATCACTATTAAGCATAATAATTCGTTCCCAATTTGCACTAAATTTGACATTTATTTCTTGAATAAAATATTAAAAGCTCGAATAAGAAACAATCTTTTCCTTAAATTACTATTCAGGGGTGTAACATTAGTTATATGAATATTATTTATAACCATATAATGTTACTTAACTAATTTTGTTTCAAAAAAGTTAACGGTCTCTTTTAAACCGTCTTCTAATTTTGTTGTTGGTTTCCAATTTAATCTTTCATAAAATTTATCTGAAGTAATAACACTTCTTAATTGTTCTCCCGGAGCTGCCGGACCATGTTGCTCAATTTGCCCGTTATTTATAATCTTGTTAAGTGTGTTAAAAATTTCATTTACATTTGTTTCAATACCGGTTCCCACATTTAATATATCCGGAATTTCGTCTTCAAGTACTTTTGCATTTGCTTTAACAACATCTTTAACAAAAACATAATCCCTGGTTTGAGTTCCGTCACCGTTTATTATGGGTTGTTCGCCGGCAAGTAGTTTACTTGTAAATATTGCAATTACACCTGCTTCACCGAAAGGGTTTTGTCTCGGACCATAAATATTTGCATAACGTAAAATTGAATAATTAAGTCCGTACTGTTTATTGTAAAAAAATAAATATTTTTCGACTGCTAATTTTGATATGCCGTAAGGAGAAAGCGGGGAAACGGGATGTTTTTCATCTGCGGGAAAATATTCTTGTTCACCGTAAACTGCTCCACCGGTTGATGAAAATATGAATTTCTTTACCCCGTTTTTAACACAGTTCTGTAATAAATTTATTGTCCCTATTATATTTGTGTTGGCATCAAAAGTAGGATCGGCAACACTTTTTCTAACATCCATTTGTGCAGCGTGATGGTTAACCACATCAAATTTCTGGGCTTCAAATAGTTCGGTAAGTGATTTGTTACAGATATCTGCATTTATAAAGGTGGCTTTTGGATTTACATTTTCTTTAAACCCGGTTGAAAGATTATCTAAAACAAAAACTTCGTGTCCAAGGTTTATATACTCATCCGATATGTGTGAAGCAATAAAACCAGCACCACCCGTAATTAATATTTTCATAATTTTTTATTATCTATAAAGATTGTTTAAATAAATATACTGTCTTACTTTTTCCGTAACTAAAAAATTTATTGGTCTATTGTTTTTAATTCTTTCACGAATATCGGTAGCATTAATATCAATATTCGGTGAATCCAAATATACAACAGATTTTGAATATTTGTTTTTTCCCGGAATGACGCTAATGTTTCTTTGCAGAACTATTATGGTAGAGAGTTCAATTATTTCTTCCGGTTTTCTCCAGGTGTCTAAACTTAAAAAATTATCTTCACCCATTATTAGTTCCAAATTATCGTATTTGTTTTTGAAGTGAAGTAAAGTATCAACCGAAAATGAGATTTCTTCTTTGCTTATTTCAAAATCCGAATAATCAAAATATGGGATATCATCTATAGCGAGTTTTATCATTTCCAATCTGTGCAAACTTTCTGATGAAATAATATCTCTTTTGTGCGGTGAAATTTTACAAGGAATAAAAATTATCTTTTCAAGCTCTCTCTTTTCATATACTGATTGAGCACAAATAAGGTGCCCCAAATGAATTGGATCGAACGTACCGCCAAATATACCAACTGCTTTCATTACAGCAGTTCCTTATATTCTATGAATAAATTTGTAAATTTTTCGTGAATATTTTCCGTACAAAAATCTTCACTTTCACGATTGGAAAGTAGAATATATAAATCCTTAAAGTCATTTATTTTATCAATTTTCAAATATCCGTTTAAAACATAATAGTAAACATTTTCTTTACAAATTTTTTCTAATAATTTATCAAATTCAAAATTACTTGCAGATATATGATTAAGCAGTTGTGAGTCCCAAAAATTAGTACCTATAAAACAAATTCTATTGTCTTTCGTCTTTCCGATAACTAAAGCATTACCATCATTTAACAATAAATCAAGAACCCGTAGAATATCTTGTGAAGAAAAACCTATTGTATTAGGAAATATTAATAGACTTCTTCCATACTCATCGGGTTGTTTTTCAAACAGTTTTTCATAAATATTTTCTTCAAAGTTGTAATTAATAAATTCAAATTGAGAAGAAATATCTTCATCAATTACAGGGTCTCCGTTCACCGGAAAACATATAAATTTTTTAACGTTATCAACATTACCGATTTGCTCGGCAGCATTATTAAAAATATTTGTATATAGTAACTTACTATGTACTTCTGAAATAGGAGCTAAGTCATTTAATATTTCCTTAGACTTAAATTCAGAAGCTATATAGTACAAACAAGCTTTGTTATTTCTCATTTATTTATGTTTCTTCCAATAAGTTTTTTATAAAATTTCTGTAATGTTTAACTTCATTTTCATAAAATATTTTGCTGTTACCGACTGAGTTTTTGTATTGTAATTTTCTAAATGCAAGTGTTGTTGCAGCTTTTATATAAGATTTTCTTATATTTTCTTCAATCCAACCCTTATTGGTTCGCTTAATTGAATTCAGAATTTTCAGATGTGCTTCAGGTATTACTCCTAACCCGGCTTCTTTCTTTAATTCGGTAAAAATTATTTTCTTTTCACGATTTAATGATATTGAAAAAATCACAATAAAAATTGCAACAGTAAATATAAGGAACAAAATTCCAAGTATTGCTGTTGATTCGAAACTAACAGTTAAATTCCATGCAAAATGAATAAATATTGCACTGCATAATCCTATAACAGCATAAAACATTTTACTTTTGCCGGGTCTAAATTTTGAATAACCCAACATTGCACCTAATGTAGCAGTTGCTACTCCGTGCATCACAGCCGAAAAAAGAGTTCTTATTATTACTATTGTTAACCATTGTGAGAGAGTGTTTGAGTAAGTAATAAAATACAGAAAATTCTCTGTCATTCCGAAACCGAGACCGATTGCTCCGCCGTAAATTATTCCGTCTGTAAGATTATCAAACTTTAAATTTTTTATCGTAAAGAAAAGGAAAGCACCTTTTGTAATCTCTTCAACTACAGGAGCCGCAAAAAAAGATTG
>DRJC01000234.1 GCA_011052365.1 Ignavibacteria bacterium | reverse complement strand
AAAAACATCTGTCAATTTTTCTGATTCTTTTTTAATCTCCGACAAAGCAAACTGCTTATTGATTTTATATTTGGTTATCACTTCCTTAATATCATTTTCATAAGAAGTAATGTTTTCTGCAAAATACAAATCATCGCCTTTGGTTGCATTTATAAAAAGACCGTACTCAACAATATTTTTGTTCAAATAAACAAAAAACTCAGAATCCATTTTAAACTTGCCGAAATGAATAAGGAAATAATTTCGGTAGGGATCGCCTTTAGTAAATCTCATATCTTTGTTTATTCGCATTAATGTTTTGTTAAACTTTGGCTCTGTTCTTATTGAAGGGTTTAATAAGTTAAAAAAGCTACCGATATCAGATACAAAAGATCTGCAAGGAGTAACCAAATAATCTTGGTATTTGTCCTTGTGTTTATTGAACCAGGTGGTATTATTGTTCTTTTCTAAGTCAGATAAAAACTTAAATAGCTCTTTTGGAAATCCTGTAAATGGAGGGTATAAACTTTTCAATACATAAATCCTATGTTTATAGTGAGAAATATTCCGCCGAGATTTTTTCTAAATTTTCCAACTAACCCCTCAACTCCCTTGTCAAAAAGATGGATATAATAGTAACGAACATTCAAACCAATTAAACTTGACTTATCAATTCCGAAATTTGCACCGAAACCGATATGTCCGCTAAAAGCATATTTAGCGTGTGCATCACCGAATGCCTTGAAAAACTCCTGGTTGTTGGGAGTGGTAAAGACAAGACTTGGTCCTATACCAAAATTAATATACGGACGAAGGTTAGCATAAATATCTTTAGCAAATACTCTATATTGGAGTCCGAAATTTAATGGGATAATAAACACCCTGTTCTTTTTAAATAAAGTAAACGGCTGTAATGTAAAAGGATTAATTCTTACTATTTCCTGGTCATCCTTTGATTCAGACATTGATAAATCCGTGAAGAGAGTTAAATTATTCGATAGGTTATGTCTGTAAAAAGTACCGAACCCGATGCCACCTTCGCTGAAAATTACATTAAAACCGTAAGCATTATTCGGAAATATTATGGGCGGTTTTGCAGGAGCGAGTTTACCCATGTCTTGAGCATTTGCATTGAGAAAAGGGATTACTAATATTAGTATTATAATTAACTTTTTCATTTTCTTTCTTATTTTTATTTATAAAAATATATAACATTTAACAAATAGCAAGAGATAAATTAAATCATTTATGAATACTGAAATTGTGAGCAGTCCAAATTATTGGAATGATAAATATATTACTAATAACACAGGCTGGGATATAAAAAGTTCCAACCCGGTTTTTATAGATTTACTTACGGAAAACAAATTTATAAAACCCTGTAACTTACTTATTACAGGTTCGGGCAAAGGGTACGATGCAATTGCTGCCGCTAAGAAAAATTATAAAGTAACCGCTGTGGATTTTTCTGAAAAAGCAACTGAAATTGCAAAAAAAATGGCTGAAGAAAATTCAGTAAAAGTAAACTTTCTTCAAAAAGATATTTTTAATCTATCAAGTGAATACAAAAATTGTTTTGATGCAGTTTATGATTACACGATTTATTGTGCAATTAATCCGGGAAGAAGAAAAGAATATGCAAATGTAATATCGGAAATAATAAAACCAGGAGGTAAATTAATAGCTTTGTTATTTCCTGTTGACGGTCAGCCTGGCGGACCTCCTTTTAATATTGATATATTGGAATTTTACAAATTATTCTCAAAATATTTTCAAATGGAATTTTCAACTTTTAACATAAACTCAATTAAATCGAGAAAAGGAAAAGAAGTTTTACAGATTTATAAAAAGAAATAATATGGCTCAAAATTTAGAACTAAAAATCAAGCTCGATTCCCCCAAAATTGTTGAATCAATACTAAAACAAAATAATGTTCCCTTAAGCGAAACCCTGCATCAGGAAGATATTTATTACTCTATTAAAAAAGGTCTGCTGAAGTTACGTATTGAGGGCAACAGCTATTCTCTTATAAAATATTTAAGGGATGAATCCGGGAAGAACCGCTGGTCTAATTTTGATATTATACAACTTACAGGCGGCGATGCTGAAAAATTTTTATCAGGTATTTTTACGGTTGAAACGATCGTTAAAAAAACAAGGAAGTTGTATTGGCTTTTTAATACACGAATTCACATTGACCAGGTTGAAAGGCTCGGTGATTTTTTAGAGCTTGAAACCATTGTTGATGGAAATCAAGATGATGCAAAATACAGGTTTGATAAAGTTATTAAAACACTAAACTTAGATACAGACAACCAGATAAGGTGCTCGTACCGGGATCTTTTATTAGAGAAAAAATGATACTCACTAAATCAAAAAACAAAAATATTAAAATCAATTCCGAGATTGACACAAGAATAAGAAATGGTGAAATCTCAAATCTACTTTTAATTGTACCGACAAATCGCAAGGTAAGATATTTAAAAAAAGAAATAATTACGTCCTCACCCAACGGTTCTGCACAAAGCATTAATTTAGAAACAATAAGTACATTTTCTACAAAGATAGTTTTGAACGATACCGACATCAGAAGGGCAGTGTTGAGTGAACCCGCTTCCTTTGTTTTGTTAGAGCAGGCATTTAACGAGATTGATCCGAAGTATTTTTCTAATTATAAAAACAACATTCCTACAGGCACTCTTCAGCAGATAAAAAATGTAATATCAGAGTATAAAAAGCACGGGATAACACCGCAAATATTAAGGAATGAATTCAATAAACTCAACGGTTCCGAAAGATTGAAAGCTGAAAACATAGCTGATATTTATGAAACATATCAAGCTAAATTAGAAAAGATACGGATTAAAGAAATAGGGGATATTTATAAAGAAATTGGTGAGTTATCTATCGGCGAATTTATAAAAAGATTTAGAGAGTTTTATCCCGAAGTAAATTTTATAGCTGCAAACGGATTTGATGAGTTCACTCAACCCGAGATAAACATAATGAATTTATGTTCCCAAATACCCGGCGTTGATTTATATTTTCACATCGATTACCAGGCTAATAATGATTCAATCTTTTTTCACTTAAATACGACTTATTTAAAACTGATGAAAAAAGGGTTTGATATTATTAAAGAGAAAGATGAAGTGTCCAAAAACCAATTTGAAAATTATATCAGGGATAATTTATTTAATTCAAAAAGTCCGAAAAATAAAATTGATTACAGTGAAAAAATATATATACTTGCTGCGTTGGATAAAGGAAAAGAGATTGAAATAATATCAAAAGAGATTAAAGACTTAATAACAAATCAACAGGTGCATCCGTCGGAGATTTGCATTGCTTTTAATTCCATTCAAAAATATTCATCAACAATTAGAGATGTTTTATCGACTTACGGTATACCGCTTAATTTAACGGACCGATTTACATGTAGCTCGTCACGCCCTGTTGTTTCCGTAATAAATATACTGGAAGTATTGGAAAATGATTTTTACTACAAAGATATTTTAAGAGCATTAAATAGCGGGTATTTAATGAATCTAAATATTAATTCGTCAAATATTTTAAAATCAGCCCGAAGCTTAAAAATAATTTCCGGGTTAAGAAATTGGATGAATACTCTAAAAGATGAAATCTATATACGTAAAAATAATACCGGCAATGAATGGGATGAGCTGTTAAGAATAGAAACTTTTGAAGATGCATTATCAAGCCTGCAAAAAATTCAGGGTCTTTTAAATCCGTTTGAAGATGAAATGACATTAAACGAATTCAAAGACAATGTAATTGAACTCATTTATAAACTGGAAATACCGATAAAACTTTCTGATGATACAAGTTTTAATGCCGAAAAAAATATTAAAAGTATGACAACTTTTATAGAAGTACTCGAGGAGTTGACAAATCTGTTTATAAGTCAATACGGTGAGGACAAAAAATTCCCGTTAAAATTTTATCTGAATTATCTCCGCACGGCTGCAAAATCCACAAGGTATAATGTAAAAGAAAAACCTAATTATGGAGTTCAAGTTACATCCATCAATGAGATAAGAGGTTTGAAATTTAATTATTTGTTTTTATCCGGTTTATGTGACGGTGATTTTCCCACCCGTTACCAGCCCGAAATATTTTTTTCGGGGTCATATTTTAAAAAGGAGAATCAACACCAGGCAAAGGAAAGATACCAATTTTATCAAGCTTTATGCAGTTGGGAAAAGAAACTTTACTTAACTTTTCCCTTAACGGATGAAAAGAAAGACCTCGTTAAATCGACATTTATTACGGAGCTTGAATCAATAATTAAAACATCAACATTAGAGCCCGGGGAATTCACAAACAAGATATACTCCAAAGAAGAGTTCTTAATTGAAGTCGGAAATAAAGGAATAGATTACTTTAACACAAGTATAAACAAGGAAGAATATGAATTTGATTTGGAAGAAATAGAAAGTGCTGTAAAAATTGACAAACTCAGAAGGGAAGACCCATTCGGCAATTCTTCTTTTAACGGTGTTATCGGTGATGATTTGAAAAAAGAAGTCGAAGAAAATCTTGCAGGTTACAAAGAGAAACAATTTTCTTATTCGCAATTAGAGACCTATGCCAAATGTCCGTACAAGTATTTTGCAGAAAGAGTTTTAAAGATTGAACCAAACGAAGAACCGACCGAGGAAATGGAATTCCACGAACTCGGTACACTTTTACATCTAATTTTATATGAATTTTATACCCGGCTGCAGAAAGAGGGAATTGTTTTAAGTGGCTGCGGTAATGCGGAATTCAATAAAGCAAAAGAACTAATATTTAAAATAGCTGAAGATAGAATTTCCGAAGCTTACTTTAATTCACCTTTGACTTTCTTTGAAAAGGAAAGAATACTTGGAATAGAAGGAAAAAAAGAAAATTCAATTTTATACAGATTTTTATTGACCGAGAGAGAAAACAATGACGGTTTTGTACCGACATTTTTTGAAACCGGTTTCGGACATTTTAGTAAAGAGACGGATGAAAGGCTATCTCTTTTAAAAGAGCTTAAAATCGGTGACGTAAAAATTAGAGGTAAAATAGACAGGATAGAATTGAACGAGGGAAAAGATAAATTTCAAGTGGTAGATTATAAACTAAGCGGTAAATCTCCCACACTAAAAAATTTGAGAGAAGGAATTGCCTTGCAAATACCTCTTTATTTATATGCCGCTAAAGAATTAATTAAAGCCCAAATAGAAAAGGACAGCAAGCCGGCAGGAGGAAAAATTTATTCATTAAAATATAAGAGTGACAAATTCGGTAAAAAACTTGTTAAACCGTTTAATAAAAGAAATTTTGATGAGACTGAATTAATTGAAGAAAACGAAAAGGTTATCGAAGAATGCATTGAGAACATCAAAAGATATGTAAGACATATAACAGAAGGTAAATTTAACCTTTCGACTTTAAGCAATAGGGAAAGTGAAATTTGTAGGTTCTGCGGGTTCAAATCAGTATGCAGAATACAGGAAGTAACATAATATTTTAACAGAACTAAAATTTAATTAACATTGTTGTTAAAATAAGAAACTAACTAAATACACAAACATATTTAAAAATATGAAATTTATAAAACCTCTTTTTATCTCTTTATTATTTTCGAGTTTAATATTATCTCAAACATTAAATGAAAGTAAAATAAAATCTGTCGGGCCTGTTTCTCGTATGCCGTATGGATTAACAAAGGTTAATTATCCCGGCGACAGCAACATAGACGTTACTTATTATAAATTAAATTTAACAGTTCAGTACAATCCGAACTATTTAATTGGTGCTGTAACTGTTGAAGCAAAAAGCACTGTGGATAGCCTAAATACATTTTTCCTTGATTTGCAAAATGTATTAAAAGTTGATTCTGTTATTTCAAATAATCAGTCATTGAATTTTTCTCAACCTTCAGGTTCGGCAAGATTAAATATTACTTTGGGCAAAGCTTTTAACACGGGTGAAAAATTTAGCCTGATTGTATACTACCAGGGTGTCCCCGGTTCAAGTGGATTCGGTAGTTTTACATTTGGTACTACAATAATAGGGCAGCCTTCAATTTATACTTTAAGTGAGCCATACGGCGCAAGCGACTGGTGGCCCAATAAAGATACTCCCGCAGATAAAGCAGATTCGGCGGATATTTGGATCACCACGAGAAGTGATCTTAAAGCAATCTCAAACGGCAACCTGATGGGAATAGTTGATAACGGTAACGGAACCCACACATACAAATGGAAAACAACTTATCCGATTGCACAATATTTAATTTCTATGGCAATTGCTCCTTTTGAAGAATATGATATTTATTTTCATTACAATTCAACCGATTCAATGCTTGTATCAAACTTTCTATATCCTGAAACTATGACGACATCCAACAAAGCTATTTTGGATAAAACTCTGGATATGCTCTCTATTTTTTCCGACAAGTACGGACCGTATCCTTTTCTAAAAGAAAAATACGGACACGCACAATTCGGTTGGGGCGGTGGAATGGAGCATCAAACAATTACATCAATAGGCGGTGTTAGCGAAGGATTGATTGCTCACGAATTATCCCATCAATGGTTCGGCGATAAAATAACTTGTAAGAATTGGGAAAGCATTTGGTTGAACGAGGGATTCGCAACTTTCTCAGAAGGATTGTACAGAGAATTTGAATACGGAAGGACTTTTTATGATAATTATATGTTTGGGAAAATGACTGCCGCTAAAAAGGCACAAGGTAGTATTTATGTTCAGAACATAAGTTCCGTTGGTTCTATTTTTAACGGTAATAGGTCTTACGCTAAGGGAAGTGTTGTACTGCATATGCTTCGGGGAATAGTAGGCGATGCTAATTTTTTTAATATAATGAAAACCTATGCCACGGACCCAAGCATTGCTTACGGAGTTGTGGTAACAGCGGATTTTCAAAGAGTGGCTGAATCAATTTACGGCTCAAGTTTAGACTACTTCTTTAGCGAATGGATATTCGGTGAAAATTATCCCAAGTATAATGTTGTTTGGGGGTATTCTAATTTGGGAAACGGACAGTATTCAGTGAACGTAAATATTAAGCAAACACAAAATAATAATCCGGTATTTTTTACAATGCCTGTTCAGTTAAAAATATCTATGGGTTCAACAGATACACTCGTTACAGTGTTTAATGATAAGGGTAACCAAAGTTTTAATATTACTGTAAACGGTTTACCGACCGGATTAATCTTTGATCCTAACAATTACATTTTAAGAGATGTTCTTGGTATTGTTACCGGGGTGGAAAGCAAAACCCTACCGAACACTTTTACTTTAAAACAGAATTATCCAAATCCATTTAACCCAACAACCACAATCAGTTTTTCCGTACCTGAAAAAAGTTTTGTCTCATTAGTAGTGACAGATCTTTTAGGCAGAAAAGTAGCTGAGTTGGTAAACGAAGAAAAGCCACAAGGAAATTACACAGTATTTTTTGATGCCGGTAACTTGCCTGCCGGCAGGCAAGAACTTTCCAGCGGGATTTACTTTTACACTTTAACAACAGGTAATTTTATTCAAACAAAAAAAATGATTCTTTTAAGATGAAAAGAAGTCTCCTTTTTTATTTTGATATTATTTCAAAATTCAGTAAATATTGATTCAGTTTGACAATTATTTTAAGGAATTTCGTTATGAACTTGAAATTCTCTTTTTTGATACTTGCATTAATTATTTTTGCTTCTTGTGAAAACCCAAGTAATTCTTCTTTAAAAAAACCACTCGTTTTGTCTGAGTCGGCATATATCCAATACCAGGATACGCTGTTTATTGAGGGCGAAAATGCATGGATATCGTTTGATTCTTTGCTGAACGACTCACGTTGTCCTGTAGAAATTAGATGTGTAATTGAAGGCAATGCAAAAATAGGATTTTCTTTTGGAAAAGGTGCACAAACGGCTAAATTTTCGTTAAATACAAACAAAGCCTTATTGAACGATACTACTATTTGGGGCTATTCCATTTCAATGCTGGATGTACTTCCTTTCCCCCAGATAAATGTCGCTCAAAAACCATCCGACTACTCGGCGAAAATTTTAGTTACAAAACAATAAAGAATTGTGTGAACTTTTAAGTAAATGTGTTGCAGGGCGTAGGAACAAGTCGTGACTTTGTCCCTACTTTTAGATATTATTTTTAATAAAGGAGGACTTACGAATCGTCTCTACGGTCTTGACAACCCAAAAGTTTTTTTTTATTTTTTGGGACGATAACCACTGCTAATTGGCAGTGGTAATTTTTTTTAAAAAAGTCATAAAAAAAGAGAATGAAATGGGAGAATCAGGTTTTGTTTATTTGACTAAAGAAAGATTAGTTGAACTTGAAAAAGAGTTAAAAGGGTATAAAACAACGGGCAGAAAAGAAATTGCTGCAAAAATTGCCGAGGCTAGAGCACACGGTGATTTATCAGAAAACGCAGAATATGATGCAGCAAAAGAAGAGCAGGGTTTATTTGAACTTAAAATAAGTAAGCTTGAAAGTGTTCTTTCCCGTGCAAGAATTATAGATCCGAAAAATTTTCCTAAAAACGAGATACATATTTTATCTAAGGTTTCTATTAAAAATTTAAAATCAAACAAAATTTTTAATTACATACTTGTATCTGCCGAGGAAGCTGATTTTCAAGCGGGAAAAATATCAGTAACTTCTCCCGTGGGTAAGGGATTGATGGGAAGTAAAATAGGTGAAAAAATAAAGGTACAAGCACCGGCAGGTATTTTGGAATTTGAAATTTTGTCAATTGAGTAACATAAATTGTGACGGATGAGGAGTATATAAAATTAGCTATTAGTATAGCAAAAAAAGGAAGCGGAAAAGTTAGCCCGAATCCGATGGTAGGTTGTGTAATTGTTAAAAACGGCAAAGTAATCGGCAAAGGTTATCATAAAAAGTATGGTGAACACCATGCGGAAATAAATGCTATAAATTCTGCTGTAACAAGCATAAAAAACTCCACCGTATATGTTACATTAGAACCTTGTTCAATTTACGGAAACACACCTCCCTGCACTGAAAGATTGATAAAAGAAAAAGTTAAAAGAGTTGTAATCGGCACAAAAGATCCCAATCCGCTTGTAAACGGAAAAGGAATCGCAATATTAAAGAAAGCAAATATTGATGTAAGCCTTGGCGTTAAAGAAAATGAATGCAAAGAATTAAATAAGTTTTTTAATAAATATATATCTGAAAGTATACCTTACATTACTTTAAAAGCGGCGGTTACTTTAGATGGAAAAATCGCCGATGAAAAAGGTAATTCAAAATGGATATCTTCTATCCAATCCAGGAAATTAGTACATAAATTAAGATCCGAATATGATGCAGTTCTAATCGGTTATAATACTTTTAAGAAAGATAATCCATCATTGGATGTAAGGCTTGTAAAGGGAAGAAATCCTCATAAAATAATTTTGGATTCAAAATTAAGAATAGATACAAACAGCAATGTTTTTAATTCAATAAAAGAAGAAAAGATTATTATAATTACTGCAGTAGAAAATAAAAATAATTTAAAAAAATTAAATGTATTGAAAAATGCAGGTGCAAAAATTTTGTTTATTAAAAAAAATAATGATGGCTTCTTAAATTTGAAAATGATCTTAAAGCAATTGGCTAAAATGAAAATAACTTCAGTGCTTGTCGAAGGCGGAAGCAAGGTATTTAATTCGTTTATTAAACAAAATTTATTTGATGAATTACTGTTGTTTGTAAGTCCCAAAATTATGGGGAAAGGATTATCTTGGGCGGGTGATTTTAATATAGGTAATATTAAAAAGGCATTAAATTTTGAAATTATTGAAAACAAAAAAATTGCTGATGATATTTTAATTAAAATAAAAAAAAGGGGAAAATAATGTTTACAGGATTAATAGAAGAAGTAGGTACCTTAAAATTAAAAACACCTGAGGGATTGGGTGTAAAGCTATATTTTGAGGCAGGTAAAATTCTTGATGGTATTAAAATTGGAGACAGCATAAGTGTTAACGGTGTATGTTTAACAACAATAGAATTTGATTCAAAAGGATTTTCAGTTGAAGCCATAGAAGAGACCTTAAAAAAATCCGACCTGGGGGATCTTAAAATTGGGGACAGTGTTAATTTGGAAAGACCTCTTAAAGCGGATGCGAGATTAGGCGGACATTTTGTTTTAGGTCACGTTGATACTACAGGGAAAGTTGAAGAAATAAAAGAATTGACTAACAGCCATTATATTACGTTTTCATATCCAAGAGAATTTTCAAAATATCTTATCCCTGTTGGCTCCGTAGCAATTGACGGTGTTAGTATGACCGTAGCAGACTTGAAAGACGATACGTTTTCTGTGGGTATTATTCCTCACACTTGGGAAGAAACGATTTTTTCTAAAAAGAAAGTTGGTGATAGGGTTAATCTTGAGTTTGACGTTCTGGGTAAATACATAATTAAATTAACAGAAGAAAACTCAAAGTAATAAATTAAGATGAAAAAGATAGAACAAACAGCGCTAAAATTTATAGACAATAAAAATCTTATAAAGAAAGGTGACAAAATTCTTGTTGCTTTAAGCGGCGGTCCTGATTCCGTTTTTCTTTTATATCTTTTAATTAAATATAAGAAAAGATTTCAGATTGACATTGGCGCATTGCATATCAATCACAGAATTCGCGGGGTTGACGCAAAAAACGACCAGGAGTTTTGTGAAAAATTCTGTAAAAAAATGAGAGTGAAATATTTTTCAAAGAACAAAAATGTGAAATCATTTGCTTCAAAAAACAGTTTATCTCTTGAGGAAGCAGGGAGAAAAATCAGATATTTAGAACTGAAAAATACTGCTCAAAAATACGGTTATAATAAGATTGCCACAGCACATAACAGCGGTGACAATGCAGAGACAATGTTGTTAAATTTAATTAAGGGTACCGGGATCGGCGGTATATCAGGTATTCCCATTGAAAGGGGAAATATTATTCGACCGATACTGTGCTTAAAAAAAGAAGATATATTAAATTATTTAAATGAGTCGGGATTAAAATATAGAATAGATAAATCAAACTTGAGTAATGATTACGAGAGAAATTTTATTCGTAACAATATTTTACCGCTTATAAAAGAAAATCTAAATCCGAATGTCGAAGAGAGTCTATTTAAATCATCCGAAGTTTTTAAAGAGGTAAAAGTATTAATAAAAAACAGCTTAGACAAAGACTTTATAGAGTTTGTTAAAACCGAAAAAGATAAAATAGAAATTTTATTAACCAATGAAGCCGAAGAAAAAATCAAACAACTTAGTTTCATAATAAAAGATGCCGTTTCAAAACAATTTTCGGAGGAGCTTAATTTTAAGAATATCAATGATATTGTCGGTCTAACAAATAAAAGAATCGGTCAAAGAATTAATCTCCCTGGAAAAATAACCGCACAAAAAGAAAGAGGTGTGATTTTAATAAGAAAATATGGAACAAAGAAAGGTATCGTTTCATTTACGATGAAACCGGGTGAGGAAATCAAATTAAATTCTAAAAGTATATCGATAAAAAAAGTTAAGAATCTGAAAAATTTAAATTTTACAAATGACAGAAATATTGAATTTATTTCCGGTGACAAAATAAAGGGGAGTTTTAAAATTAGAAGATGGAAGGATGGAGATAAATTTTATCCTATAGGTTTAAATGGAACTAAGAAAATTTCGGATTATCTTACAGAGCAAAAAATCCCAAATTATAAAAAGCGGGAACAATTAGTCTTAACCAACAATAACAAAATTGTGTGGGTGTTGGGTTTAAGATTAGACGGCAGATTTAAAATAACATCAAATACAAAAAAGGCTTATTCTATATGTCTAAAATAGAAAACGATAAAGATAAACAGTTGGTAATCGGGAAAGAAATCTTTGTCCCTTATTTATCTGAAGACAAAATTCTGAAAAGAGTTAAAGAAATGGGTGAAGAAATATCAAAAGATTATAGGGGTAAAGCGCCTGTTTTTATTGGAGTTTTAAACGGTGCTTTTATTTTCCTTACTGATTTAATTAAAAATATCTCAACAGATTGTGAAATTGATTTCTTTAAATTATCAAGTTATGGAGATGCAAAAATATCATCGGGTAAAGTTAAATTGCTTAAAGAACTAAACTGCGATGTTGAAGGAAGAGATATTATTATAGTTGAAGATATAGTGGATTCCGGTTTGTCGATAAGATTTATTGAAGATTTAATGCAACAGCATAAACCTACCAGTATGAGGGTTGCATCACTTTTGGTTAAGCCTGATAGTCTTAGATATAACGTAAAAATTCATTATATTGGCTTTAATATTCCAAGTAAGTTTGTAATAGGATATGGCTTAGATTATGCCCAAAAATACAGAAATTTGAGAACAATCTATACCTTGAGTGAATAATTAAATAACGAAAACGTAAAATTTAGAATTATATTTATGGAAGAGAACAATAACCAAAAAAACAAAAATAAAAGCCCTTTAAAATTTCCAAAGGGTAATAAAAAACCTGGAAAACCTGACGATAATTTCGATTGGACTAAAATAATAAAAATGGTGTTTGGTTGGGGAGCAGTTGTAATTGCAGCAGTAATTTTTATGCAGCTATTTAAAGCAGGAACCGCGAACTATGTTGAGATTTCGTATAGTCAATACGAAAATTTACTCAATACAGATAAAATCACTAAAGCAACAATAATAAAATCAGATATAAACGATTATAATTTAAAAGCCACGTTAAGCTCTGAAGAATCTGTTACAGTCGGTAAAAAAAGTATAAAGACAAAAAATATTTCGGTATATATTCCCGAACCGATTCTAAAAGGTCAGGAGGTTATCTGGAAAGATAAAAAAATCAAATACTCTTTTGAAAAAGATTCGAATCAATGGTTGAACATACTTCTTGGGTTTTTACCTTGGATATTAATTATAGCTGTTTGGATTATTATTATGCGCCGTATGCAAGGTCAAGGCGGCGGAACAAAAGGGATTTTTTCTTTCGGTAAAAGCAAAGCTAAACTGATTTCACAAAGCGCAACAAAGGTAACATTTAAAGATGTAGCCGGAACAGACGAAGCAAAAGTAGAGCTTCAAGAAGTAATTGAATTTTTAAAAGAACCTAAAAAATTCCAAAGACTCGGTGGTAAAATACCAAGAGGTGTGTTGTTATTAGGACCTCCCGGAACAGGAAAAACTTTATTGGCACGTGCAGTAGCCGGTGAAGCAGGTGTTCCTTTCTTTTCAATAAGTGGTGCGGATTTCGTTGAAATGTTTGTGGGTGTGGGAGCCAGTAGGGTAAGAGACCTATTCGAGCAAGGCAAGAAAAGCGCCCCTTGTATAATATTTATTGATGAGATTGATGCTGTCGGAAGGCAAAGAGGTGCCGGGATCGGCGGCGGGCACGACGAAAGGGAACAAACTCTAAATCAACTTCTTGTTGAAATGGATGGCTTTGAACAAAACAGTGGGGTAATTATTATTGCCGCAACTAACAGACCCGATGTTTTAGACCCGGCTTTATTAAGACCCGGAAGATTTGACAGGCAAGTAGTTGTTGACAGACCTGATGTTAAAGGAAGAGAAGGAATACTAAAAGTACATACTCGTAAGATTCCTCTTTCAACTCAAGTTGATCTGGAAGTTCTTGCAAAAGGAACCCCGGGATTATCCGGTGCAGATCTTGCCAACTTGGTTAATGAAGCCGCATTATTAGCAGCGAGAAAAAATAAGAAGAAAGTTGAAATGATTGACTTTGAAGATTCAAAAGATAAAGTGATGATGGGAATGGAAAGAAAGAGTATGATAATTTCAGAGGAAGAGAAAAAAACTACAGCTTACCATGAATGTGGTCATGTTTTGGTTGCCCGTATGCTCCCTGATTCAGATCCCGTACACAAAGTTACTATTATACCAAGAGGCAGAGCACTTGGCGTTACAAGCTATTTGCCAATTGATGAAAAACATACTTATTCTAAATCATATTTGGAATCTATAATTACTTATGCACTTGGTGGAAGAGCTGCTGAGAAATTAATTTTTAATCACTATACAACAGGTGCAGGAAACGATATTGAAAAAGCCACCGGTATTGCCAGAAAAATGGTTTGTGAATGGGGAATGAGTGAGAAATTAGGTCCTTTAAATTACGGTAAAAAGGAAGAAGAAATATTTTTAGGAAGAGAAATTCAACAGCATAAAGATTACAGTGAAAAAACGGCAGAAGAAATTGATGATGAAGTTAGAGCAATTGTTAATACTGCAATGGTGCATGCTGAAAAAATCCTAAAAGATAAAGTTGATATCCTTCACAAACTTTCCTTGGAATTGCTTGAGAGAGAGATCTTGGATGCTCACGAAATAGATGCAATTATAAATGGGGAAGAACTTCCTCCTGTTGTAAAAGAGGAAGCTAAAGAGGAAAAGTCGGAAAAAGAAGTACCCGATCACGTTAAAAAATTAATGGAGACAAGAAAAACAAAAGAACCCTCTCATAAAGATGACAACAATTGATAATGGCACAATAAATTACAGAGATGAAATAGTAAGAAAATTAATTCATCTCTGTTCTCTTTCAATCCCTATAGCTTATTATTTTATTTCTCGATACGATGCCCTTGTAATATTATCTATTATAACTTTTGTTATTGTTGCCGTTGATTTACTTAGATACTTCTCACCTAAAACAGCTAAAATATTTTACTCGCTATTTGGATTTCTATTAAGGGAACATGAGAGAGACAATAATAAAAAAGCATTAAATGGTGCCTCTTATGTTTTACTATCGGCAACTATTTCTGTTTTTCTATTTCCCAAAGTATTATTTCTAACAGCTTTTGGAATACTTATTATAAGTGATTCAACGGCAGCACTGGTTGGTAGAAAATTTGGAAAACATAAATTTTTTAGAAAAAGTTTGGAGGGAACTTTAGCATTCTTTGTAAGTGCAATTGTTGTAGTTTTAATATCACCGAAGATCACCGGTGATATTTATGAATATTTGATAGGATTTTTTGCAGCCGGTGCCGGGGCAATTGTTGAAAACATATCGCATGGTTGGGTTGACGATAATTTGTCCGTTCCTATTGCAATAGGATTTATTATGTGGGCTTTGTATATTATTATTCTCCCAAATGTTATACTAATTATACCAAATGTACCGAGGTAAGAATGAATAAATTTTTCACTTTTTCTTTTTTATTGATAATTGTTGTATCAATTACATCTTGCAAATTTCCCCTAAAACCTGCAACCGGACTTGAAGATCAAATTATAGTTTTTGCTGATTCGCTGGAATATCAACAATTAAAGCCTGCTCTTTCCTCAGCTTTAGAAAAAATAATTTATACACCACAACCTGAAAAATTATTTATTCTTAAAAGAGTAAATATTGAAAGTTTAGATCATTATCAAAATAGAAAAAATATAATCTTTGTTGCTCCTCTAAATTCTAAAAGCGAAATCTCTAAATATATCCGCGCTGTAATTGATACAAGCCTTGAAGCCCAAATAAATACCGACAGCACAGTTATTATAAGTAAATATGATTTGTGGGCAGGGAATCAGCTTGTAACTGTTTTAACTGCACCCACAATGAAAAAATTACAAGAAAAGATAAAAAGACAGTCGGGAAATCTAATTTATGCTTATCAAAAAATTTCTGATAAAAGATTATATCAGAGTTTGTATAATTCACATTACGAACAAAAAAAGATAGAGGCTCAATTCTTAAAAAAATACGGATGGATAATTTATGTTCAGGCTGATTTTCAGGTTGCAAAAGATGATTCTGCAGATAATTTTGTTTGGATTAGAAGATCACCTAACAGCAGCATGGAAAGATGGATATTTATTCATTGGATTGATAACGCATCATTAGCTTACCTTAATGAAGATTCGATTAAAGCTGTTAGAAATGAAATGACAAAAAAATTCTACCGCACATCTGATGATAAAGGCTACGTTGTTATAGCAAAAGATTATTTCACATCAAGCGCAATAAACTTTAACGGCAGATACACAATACTTACACAGGGATTGTGGGAACTTAATATAAAAGGTATGGGCGGACCTTTTATAAATTATACTTTTTATGATGAAAAGACTAAGCGGATTTATATGATAGACGGTTCCGTTTATGCACCCAGATATTTTAAAAGAAACCTTATTCAACAAATGGATGTAACTCTTCAATCTTTTTTAACAAAGGATGAAATGAGTAAAAAAAGGCAAAAAGATTTGCTTGATGCCCTGGATTAAAAATTTTAATATTATTCATTAAATATTTTATTGAATATTATTTTGTTGCTGTTTGTAACCCGTAATAATTCTTCATTAAAACTTTTCACATCGGTAAATTTTAAAAATTTGCTCAAATGAATTTCATCTTCTTTTTTAGACGGTAGTGTGTAAGCTCTACTGTTGAAAACAATTTGATTAGCTACCGATAGATTTTTTAAAAAATGTAAATTATTTCTTAGCATTTTAAATTCATTTTTATTTCTTTTCGTTTTTATTAGGTAGTCTAAAATTTTAAATAAAGATTTACCCCGCCAATTTTTGTAAGATATTTTTCCACTAAGAATAAAAAATTGGATTATGAAATCAATATCCAACAACCCCCCGTGACTTGTTTTAATATTGAACAAAGACTTGCCTCTTGAATATGAAACCGGGTACATTTTTTTACGCATTGCAATCATTTCTTTCTTGATCAATTTTGTATCTAAATCATTAATTTTTACTTCGATGGTTTTAATAAGTTTGTTAAATATTCTTTTATTCCCACTAATAAAACTTATTTTGCATAATGATTGCAGTTCCCAAAATTTTGCCCTGGTATTTAAATAATTATTATATCCGTCTAAATTCCACACGAGCTGACTACTTTTACCTTCAGGTCTAAGCCTGCAGTCGCACTTAAAAGGTTTTAATTGTTTGTTAATTTCCGTCAAAAATTTTTGAAAATAATTTTCAGTAATATTTTTATTGTTTTTAAGATTGGTAATAAAAATAAGATCGATATCTGAGATCAGGGTCATTTCATTTATGCTGAAACTTCCCATAGCGGCTATTAAAAAATTATTGAGTTCTATATTTTTCGTCGATGTTTTTTTTGCAGCTTCATTTATTTTTAGTTTGATATGGTTACTTAATAAACGGGAGAATTTACGATGTGAGATTTTGCCGATAGTAAATTGAATTGTAATGATTAGAAGCAGTTCTTGAGTTTTATAAAGTTGCAAATCTCTAATCGATATATTCTCAAGAACTTTTTTTGATAAAATAATGTCGGTTAAATTAGGATTGTCAAGCAATAGTTCTATTATTTTATCTGAAAACTCACATACTTTAAATAATGCTTTTGCAAATTTTTTATTTCTTAATTCCTTAAACCAAATTGAAGGAAGTTTAACTTGTCTTATTATCTTCACAAAATTATTTAATAATTTATCCGGGTTATTGGATATTTTAAGATATTTAATTAAAACTTTTTCAATATTTGAAAAAGCAAGTGTTGTGCCGATATCAAATTGTCTTTGTTTTATAATACCGCTGCCGCTTTCTAAATATTCAAAATTTCTTTGTGCATTTTTTTTATCGTTAAAAATAATTTCATCTATTACGCTTATATTATCAGCGTTACCTGTTTTAGAATTAACTATTGAATCATAAACTTTTCTTACGTTTTTTCTAATTCTTAATAAAAATGTTTCAAACTCAATTGAGTTTCTAAAACCAAGATAAAGACTCATTGAATAAAGCTTGGACCTATCTGTAGGTATTTCGTGTGTTTGCCTGTCGTTTTTAAGTTGTTGATAGTGTTCAATTTTTCTGTACAAATAATATGCGGAATGGAAAGTATCAGCCTCTTTTTCAGAAAGGATGTTATTTAATTTTAATTTTCTAATTGCATTTAGAGTGTTTCCTGTTTTAATATTAGGTATAGCTCCTCCATTTAAAAGCTGAAGTGCCTGGACGGAAAATTCAATATCCCTTATTCCTCCTTTTACTAACTTTATGTTTTGGTCACTTGATAATTTGTTTTCAATTTCCGATTTCAATTTTTTTATTTGTTTCACAGGAGATGTGCTGAAACTTTTAGGGTAAATAAAAGGCTGAAGGTAATCAATAAATTTTTTATAAAGTTTTTTATCACCCGTAACATAAGATGCTTTTATTAACATCTGTCTTTCCCAATCTCGACCTCTTGTTTCATAATAATGAAGTGTATCATTTATTGTTCTGCAAAGCGGTGATGATTTACCATCGGGTCTCAGTCTGAAATCAACCCTGTACAAATAACCGTTTTCAGTGATTGTGTTTGAGCTTTCAATAAACAGTTGTACGGTTTCCGTCAGCAATTCATAGTATTCTTTTTTATTATCGATCATAATATTCTTATCAAAAATTAAGATCAAATCTATATCCGAACTATAGTTTAATTCATTTCCGCCCAGTTTACCCAACGCAATTAAGGTGTAATTATTTTTT
>DRJC01000233.1 GCA_011052365.1 Ignavibacteria bacterium | reverse complement strand
TCCCATTCACTTCCCCAGATTACTTTTATTACATTCCAACCGGCGCCTCTAAATATTGCTTCCAATTCCTGAATTATTTTTCCGTTTCCTCTAACAGGTCCGTCAAGTCTTTGAAGATTACAGTTTATCACAAAAATTAAATTATCAAGTTTTTCTCTTGCGGCAAGAGTAATAGCTCCCAATGTTTCCGGTTCATCGGTTTCACCGTCACCGAGAAATGCCCAGACCTTGGTGTTTTTTTTATCTTTCAGCCCGCGGTCTTCTAAATATTGATTAAACCTTGCCTGGTATATAGCCATAATGGGTCCGAGTCCCATTGATACGGTAGGAAATTCCCAAAAATTCGGCATCAGCCAGGGATGCGGGTATGATGAAAGTCCCCCACCTTTTTTTAACTCTCTTCTAAAATTTTTCAATTGATTATTTGTAATTCTTCCCTCTAAAAATGCCCTGGCATAAATTCCGGGAGAAGCGTGACCCTGAAAAAAGACCTGGTCGCCGTCATATCCCTCTCCTTTTCCTTTAAAGAAATGATTAAAACCTACTTCGTATAAAGTGGCGGCAGAAGCGTACGTAGAAATATGTCCGCCTATCCCGCTAACTGATTTGTTTGCTTTAACCACCATTGCCATTGCGTTCCAGCGGATCAAACTTTTTATACGTCTTTCAATTTCTCTATTTCCAGGAAATGTCGGTTGGTCTTTTCGAGAGATAGTATTTATATAAGGTGTGTTAGCCGAAAACGGAATTGTAACACCTGCTTTCTGTGCACGGATTTGTAATTCTTGCAAAAGTTCTCGTACTCTTTCGTGTCCCCCGTGTTCTAAAACATAATCAAGAGAATAAAGCCATTCCCGGGTTTCAATTTCATTTGTGCTTAAATCTTTTTCCTTATCATTCATTATATAATTGCCCTTATTTCAAAAAAAATGAAATTACAATTAGTTCTGTTAAAGGATTTAATATACCCTAAAATATTATTAAAATGCTATTAACAGGGAAGTTTTTGTAATATTATAAGTGATAAACTTATATAAATTGGTTAGAAAACTCAAGAAATTAGCATTGATATCCATCACAACTTGTTTAGTGTTTTTTTACCGATTCCCAAATCAATAAAGACCAGCCGAGCAAAAGACTAATACCGCCTAAAGGAGTTACAATTACAAACAAAGTGTTTTGGGTTAATGCAAATAAATAAAGGGAAAACGAAAACAAAAAAACACCTATTGAAAAAAATAATGCCGGTTTAAAATACTTCTCATTCCCCAATAAACCGATAAGCAGAATTGCAACGGAGTGTATTAAATTATAATATGTTGCCGTTTTAAAAATCTCCAACATTTCGGGTGGTAAACTGTCTTTTAAAACGTGAGCACCAAATGCACCCAGTGCTACTCCTAAAAACCCGTAAACACCGGCAATAGTTATCCATATATTTTTTTTCATTGCAAAACCTTTCTATAATTTCACACGAAAATTTAATGATATTATAAATGTAAATTTCGGCATAAATTATTTATTTTAAGCTGAGTAATGATTTTACTATTTTTGTAGATTATTTATAAAAAATAACGGCTAATGACTTCAAACGAAATAAGACAGCAGTTTTTCGATTTTTTTAAAAACAAAGATCACAGGATAGTACCGAGTTCTCCCGTCGTTCCTTTTGACGACCCAACTCTTTTATTTACAAACGCCGGTATGAACCAGTTCAAAGATGTGTTTTTAGGACAGGGAAAAAGAGAGTACAAAAGAGCCGCCGACACCCAAAAATGCATCCGTGTAAGCGGCAAGCATAACGATCTGGAAGAGGTTGGGCACGATACTTATCACCACACTTTTTTTGAAATGCTCGGCAACTGGTCCTTCGGAGACTATTATAAAAAAGAAGCTATCAAATGGGGATGGGAACTTTTAACCGATGTTTGGAAACTACCGAAAAAAAGATTGTGGGCTACGGTTTACAGAACCGACGACGAAGCTTTTGAACTGTGGAAAAATGAAACGGATATAAATCCCAACCACATTCTCCGCTTTGACGAAAAAGATAATTTTTGGGAAATGGGTGAAACCGGTCCGTGCGGTCCGTGTTCAGAAATCCATATAAATTTAAGCGATGACTTCGATAATCCCGATCTTGTAAATGCAGGTTTGCCCGAATGTATCGAACTTTGGAATCTCGTTTTCATTCAGTACAATAAAGACGAAAAAGGTAAACTGCATGAGCTTCCACAAAAACACGTTGACACGGGAATGGGATTTGAAAGAATCTGTGCAGTGATACAGAATAAAAATTCAAATTATGATACCGATGTATTCAGTCCGTTGATTGAAGAGATTTCAAATCTTTCAGATTTAAAATATAGCGTGGAAGAAAATCAGGTTGCAATGCGCGTAATTGCAGATCACATCCGCACACTTACCTTTGCAATAGTGGACGGTGCCGTCCCCGGCAACGAAGGGCGCGGTTATGTGTTGAGGAGAATTTTAAGAAGAGCCGCACGGTACGGAAGAAAACTCGAATTAAAAAAACCGTTTTTATT
>DRJC01000232.1 GCA_011052365.1 Ignavibacteria bacterium | reverse complement strand
CTATCGTTAACTGCATAAATTTAATCAGCTTTTGTAAACTTCGTTTAAAATTTGTTTTGCACCGGCTTTCAATATATCCTTTGCCAAAAGCCTGCCCATTTTTACGGCATCGTTTTTTCTTCCCCTTACTGTTTTTGAGTAAGTGGTTTTTCCGTCCGGCGAAGCAACAATACCACTTAAATATAAACCGTTTGATTTTATTATTGCGTAAGCACCTATCGGTACCTGGCACCCGCCGCCCAAAGCCTTTAAGAAAGATCTTTCGGCGGTTATTTCAGTGAATGTTTTCTCATCGTGTAAAGGTTTAATAAGTCCGGCTGCTCTTTTGTTTTGTTCGTTTATTTCTATTCCTAAAGCTCCTTGTCCTACCGCCGGTACTATTTCATAAGTTTTAATATAAGACGAGATGTGTTTTTTTAGGTTCAATCTTTCCACACCGGCTCGTGCAAGTATAATTGCATCCCAATTTGATTTAAGAAATTTATCAATTCTTGTTGGAACATTTCCTCTTAAACCCACAATTTTTAAATCAGGTTTTAAATGAAGCAGTTGACTTTTTCTTCTTAAAGATCCCGTAGCAACGATAGCGTTTTCCGGAAGAGATGCTAGGGTTAGTCTTTTCTTTTTTGCAATTAAAACATCTTCAACGGGGTGTCTTTTTGTAACGACTGCTAATTTCAAGCCCTTTGGCAGAGATGTTTCCAGGTCTTTTAAACTATGTACGGCAATATCAATTTTATTATTTAACAGCTCTTCTTCAAGTTCTTTTGTAAAAAGACTTTTGTCACCAATCTTGGAAAGTGCTTTATTTAAAATTTTATCGCCCTTTGTTTTTATTATTTTAATTTCAACAAAAAGGGTTTTGTGAATTCTTTTTAATTCTTTTTTTATGTAGCCGGCTTGCCAGAGGGCAAGTTCACTTCCTCTTGAACCGATAATGATTTTATTTTTCTTTTTCATTATTCTCCGGGTGATGTTGGTCAATGCCGAACATTTCTTTTAATATACCGACCTTTGTCTTTGTTATTGCCGAATCGTTTTCCTGCTCTGCAGCTTTTTTTAATTCCGTAGTTGGATGATGAAGTAATTTGTTAATAATACGTTTCGTTATTATTTCCAATTTATCCTGATCGCTTTCTGTGAATTTGTTTTTGTTCTTCTTTACTTCTTCAGCCCGGATGTTTTCAAAGTGCTCTCTAAGGGTTCTGATTGTAGGGGCAGCATCTAACGAGCTATACCAGCTGGAAAACTCTTCAAGTTCTTCTTTTATTATTTTTTCAACCTTCGGAATTTCGGAATGTCTTTTCTTTAAATTGTGTTCTATTATAATATTTAACGAATCTATGTCTTTATAAAAAACATGGTCTAATTCTTTTGATTCAGGGTCAATATCTCTCGGCACCGCTATGTCCATTAAAATGATAGTAGAACCTTTTCTTGTTTTTATTGAAGTCGATATATCATCCTTCGTAAGAATTAAATCATTAGAGCTTGTTGCGCTTATTATTATGTCAAATTGATGTAGCTGCTTTTTAAAATCCGAAAAAGGAATAGTTGAACACATTAATGTTTCTGCTAATTGATCTGCTCTTTCTTGAGTTCTATTTGTTATTGTTAACTTGCCGATTCCCCTGTCTCTTAAATGTTTTGCAGCTATTTCACCTGTCTCACCGGCGCCTATGACCAAAGCTGTTTTTTTACCCAACGAAGAAAATATTTTTTCAATTAATTGAACTGCAGCAAAACTTATTGTTACGGCTCCTTCCGATATTCCCGTTTCTGTAATTGCTCTTTTACCTGCATGGGTTGCAGATGCAAAAAGATGTCTCAATAAAAAACCGGAGGATTGAAGATCGTCGGCTATTTGAAACGAACTTTTAACCTGTTTGAATATTTGATTGTCACCGATAAGCTGAGAATTGATTCCCGTGATAATACTGAATAAATGTTTTACTGCATCGGTAGATGAAAAATATTGGAAATGTTCACCCGATACATTTAAACCGGGTTTTTCATTAAGTAGAAAGTCCTGTATATCTTTATGAAGCGTATTTAAATTCTTAGGAATACAATATATTTCAGTTCTATTGCAGGTAGAGAGAATAAAGCCCTCTTTAAAAATTTTCTCTTTTGCTTTTAATGTTAAAGCCCTTACTTCATCTTCATTTAAATGAAGAGCTTCCCTAATTTCTACCGGGGCAGTGTGATGATTTATTGCAACTGTTAAGATGTTCATATAAAATCAATAAAATGAATGGAAGCTTTGTGAAATAAAATTTGTAACCATAGTTGAAAGTATTGCAATGAGAAAACCCCCTATCAAGATTGCTACTAATTTCTTTCCCTGCCATTTACCCAAAACCTTGCTTAAAATACCGACACCGTATAAAATCCAAACCAGTGCTGTCCCAATTATTTTTGGATCAATAAAAGAAAACTTTGGAAATGCCTGGGGAAGCCAAATAAGACCGATAATAATAGCAATAGTTAACATTGCAAATCCAATAACCGCAGAATAAAAACTAAGTTGTTCTAAAACCTCCAAATTGGGCATTCTTTCATATATTAATCCGAACCTGTTGGTCTTAATTTCTTTGTAAAGCATTAAGTATAAAAATCCGTAAACGGCAGAGATTGTAATTGCCGAATAACCTATTAGTGCAGTAAAAACGTGGAAGCCGAGGAGATTATTTTTTAAAACTTCTTTAACAAAAAATTCATCGGTAATAAAGATGGAAGATATTGTTTGAAATAGAACTGAAAATATAATTATGAACGGACCTGTTCCCCTAATATCCGTAAGTAACTCTAAAATAAAATAAGAAAATGCAATTGCAAAAGCGATAACCGTAAATATTTCAAAAACATTTGTAATGGGTGGGTGTTCAAACTTCATTGTTCTTAACAAAAGATAACTAAGATGAACTAAAAGAGTAATGAATAAAAACAGCCGCTTAGAGTTTGCATATTTATTATTACCCCTTCCAAAGTCGTACGAATAAATTATAAATGTGATAATGTATAAAATGGGAAGGAGAACATTTAAAGTATCGATAAATGGTTTCATATTTCACCTAAAAATAAGTTGACCGGTGGGTTCAAAAATAATAAAAGCAAGGCATATTTCCAATAGGATGACCAACAGGTCAACAAAAAACATAAAGGGTGAAAAAAGCCCGATTTCTATTAGAAACAGGGAGAAAAGAAATCAGGCTTTAATAATAGTTTACTAGTTCAATATTAAAGGCAAACCGTTTTTACCCGCACCGATAACAACAATTTTTGCATTTGTAGATTTTGCAAGATTTTCAGTTGCTTCTATTCCTTTCCACTTTAAAAGTTTATCTGTTATGTCTCTTGAAACTATGTTCTGGAAATCTGCAATACCTTTTGCTTCTATTCTTTTTCTGTCTGCTTCCTGCGTTTCTTTTTTAAGAACAAACTGCATCCTTTGGCTTTCCTGGTCGGCTTTAAGCTTTTCTTCAATTGCCGCGGTTAACCTGGATGGTAAAATAATTCTTCTTAACGGCGTTGCTTCAATGTTAATTCCTCTGGCACCAACCACTTTTTCCAAGTCGCTTCTTATCATACTTTGCAGTTTTTCTCTTTTGCCTGTATAAAGCGCCTGCGCATCAAATAAAGAGGTAACCCCGCGGACAACAGATCTGAACTGAGGAACAACAATTTTGGAAACATATTCTTCACCGACTGTTTTATAAATTTTATTTGCGTTTTTCACATTTAAACTGTACAACAAACTTATCTCTAATTGTACGCTAAGCCCTTCTTTAGAAGGAACATCCATTACCTCCCTTATTTCCTGAGTTCGAGCATCAAACTTTACAACTTTTGCTAATGGATTAACAAGGCTAACACCAGGCGACAAAGTTTTATCACTGACGTTTCCGAAAAAATCAATTACCCCTACGTTACCGGCGGGAATTACGGTCCAAATCTGTGCAAAAGCAATTAAAAGTGCTGCGAATATTCCCATCAAAGCATAGGTTGATTCCTGCTTTTGTCCTCTTTGTTTTGCGGCTTTGTATACAACAAAAGCCACGATTGCTGCTAATATGGCTATTATAAATAACATATTATTTCTCCTTTTTGTTAATGGTTATTATTTTAATATCAAAGAAAGTAGTTTTAAATATATATAATGGAAGTTTAAGAATATTATGCCTTCAATATAGGTTAAATAAATGGTAAATAATTTTAAAACAATCCGTTAGCTCGTGTTGGAAACAGAGTTTTACGGACTAATAGATAAGAATTAACCGCAGAGACCCGCAGAGAAAAAATAGAGTTTCTAAATGTGTACGTAATAACACAATTATGCAGAAGCTATCCATTCTGGAGAAATTATGTTCGGCAACAACCACACGAAAACCTGCTATTTACTTTGTCCGTTGCCAGCACATCAAAATATTATTTAGTCTGAAGAAATAGAAAAAAAAATAATTATTCTGAAAAAGAAAAAAGTTAATTTGTTCGACTGCGAATGCAGTCAAATTTACAATAGCCTCGAATGAAATTCGAGGTATAATAAAGAAATGTACAGCACAACTGCGATAGCAGTTGAATTTTGGAATGTTGATTTTGTGTGATGTTTTTTAACGCAAATGGGATGCAGTTGAATTTTAGAATGTTGGTTGATTTTATATTAGCACATCAAAAGATTATTTAGCCATAAAAAAGGGTTAAAGGTAATATTATTTTATAACTTTTTTTACAAGATTTGGTTTTGGTGTTTTTTTATCAGACAGCAAAATTGCTTTGCTTAAATTTTCTTTTACGTAATTAATTTTCTTTTCCGATTCACTTCTAATTTCAATTAACACGTCTCCCTTTTTGACTCTATCACCAATTTTATATTTAAAGATTAAACCGGCTTTCGGTTCGATTGAATCTTCTTTTGTTTTTCTTCCTGCGCCAAGCTCTAATGCAGACATTCCTATTTGATAATTATCCATCTTGGCTATGTACCCGCTTTTATCAGCGTAAAGATATTCAATCACTTTTGACTTGGGATATTTTTCCGGGTGCTTAATTATAGAAATATTACCGTTCTGTAATTTTACAATCTCTAAAAATTTATCAAAAGCTTTTCCGTTTTTAATTAATTGTTTTGAAATTTCTATTCCTTCATCAATAGAAGAAGCTTTGTTGCCAAGATAAATCATTGCACCTGATAATAACGTGCTCAATTCAAAAAGATCGTCTTCTTGTTCACCTCTTAGAACCAAAATTGATTCATAAACTTCCAGCCAATTACCGACATATTTACCGAGAGGTTGATTCATATCGGTTATAAAAGCTATGACTTTTTTATTGAATGCTTTTGCTGTTTTGATCAACGAGTTTGCAAGTTCAACCGCATCGGATGTTTTTTTCATAAAGGCGCCGCTGCCTGTTTTTACATCCAAAACCAAACCGTCAATTCCCTCGGCTAATTTTTTACTCATTATACTTGCGGTTATTAATGGTATTGATTCAACGGTTGCCGTTACATCTCTTAGCGAATAAATTAATTTATCGGCAGGGGCAACATCTTTGGTTTGTCCTATTAAAACAGCTCCGCATTGTTTTATTACTTGTTTATATTTTGTTAATGATAAGTCCGTTCTAAAACCGGGGATTGATTCCAATTTATCTAATGTTCCGCCAGAGTGACCAAGCCCTCTTCCTGAAATCATCGGAACATTTACTCCGGCTGCTGCAACTATTGGAGCAAGTATTAAAGAGGTTTTATCCCCGACACCGCCGGTGGAATGTTTATCTATTTTTGTACCGGGGATGGAATCTAAATTTATGATCTTTCCGCTGTAGAGCATTGCTTCGGTTAAAGCTGCCGTTTCTTTTTTGTTCATTCCTTTTAAAAATGCAGCCATAAGAAAAGCTGAAAATTGATAATCAGGAATTTTCTTTTTTGTGTATGAAGAAATTAAATATTTTACCTCTTCACTTGATAAAGATTTACCGTCTCTTTTCTTTCTTATTAATTCTACAGTATTCATAATTAAAATTTAATAATAATCACACATAGAAAGAAGTGAATTAAAGCAACCTTCAAGGTTTTGACGTATTGGTAAACGATTATTAATTTAGGTAACCTTGAAGGTTACTTTTTTTTTGAATGCACTTTTATTTTGGTTATTTTTACGACTTGAAAAATTATATATCGGAGAAACATTTTAAATGCAGTTTAAACGTAGAACATACACTTGCGGTGAATTAAGAGAAAAAAATATCGGGGAAAAAGTTATATTAAACGGATGGGTAAGCACACGTCGCGATTTAGGGGGCGTAATATTTATTGATTTGAGAGATAGATATGGTATAACTCAAATTGTATTTGAGCCAAACCATAATCAAGAAAGCCACAACACAGCAAAAGAATTAAGGGGAGAATATGTAATTTCGGTTGAAGGTATAGTAGAAAAAAGATCTGAGGAAACAATCAATCCTTCTCTTGCAACCGGAACGGTTGATCTTATGGTAGAGAAACTCCTAATATTAAATAAAGCACAAACACCTCCGTTTTTAATTCAGGATAAAATTGACACGAATGAAGAAACGAGATTAAAGTATAGGTTTTTAGATCTCCGTCGCCCGGAATTACAAAAGAATTTACTCCTCAGGCATAAAATGTATCAAACAGTACGTGATTATTTTGATGAAAATAATTTTGTTGAAATTGAAACACCCATGCTGATGAAAAGCACACCCGAAGGTGCAAGGGATTACCTTGTTCCCAGCCGTCTTCATAAAGGAAAATTTTACGCACTGCCCCAGTCTCCGCAGACTTACAAACAACTTTTAATGGTTTCGGGTTTTGATAAATATTACCAAATAGTAAAATGTTTTAGAGACGAAGACCTTCGTGCAGACCGTCAGCCTGAGTTTACACAGATCGACGTTGAAATGTCCTTTGTTAAACAAGAAGATGTTTTTAATGTTGTTGAAGGGTTGATGAAAAAGACATTTAAAAATATCTGGAATAAAGAATTAGAAACCCCACTACCAAGACTTACTTATGCAGAGGCGATGGAAAAATACGGCTCGGATAAACCCGATTTAAGATTTGATTTGGAAATGGTTATTTTAAATGATGTTTTTGCTAAATCAGAATTCAGAGTTTTTAAGGATCAAATTGCTGACAATGGAATTATTACCGGGTTAAAAATACCCGGCTGCGGAAACTACACCAGGAACCAATTAGATGTTTTAACCGACTTCGTTAAAAAACAAGGTGCCGGTGGTCTTATTTGGATGCGCGTAAGAGAAGAAGGTTTGGAAGCACCTGTCGCCAAATTCTTTTCAGAAGAAGAAAAACAAAATTTAGTAAAAAGTTTAAATACCCAAACGGGTGATTTGATTTTTATTCTAACGGGTAAAAAATTAAAAATCCTTTCTATTATGGGTGCACTCAGACTTGAAATGGCGAGACGTCTTAATTTAATAAAAGAAGATACTCCCCCGAGTTTAATTTGGGTGACGGATTTTCCCCTTTTAGAATGGGACGAAGAAACAGACCGTTATTATGCAATGCATCATCCGTTTACTTCACCAAGAGATGAAGACCTTGAGTTGTTGGAAACTTCCCCCGGAGAGACCAGGGCGAAAGCATACGATTTAGTTTTAAACGGCAACGAAATAGCCGGGGGAAGCATAAGAATTCATGATTCTTCGGTGCAGTCAAAAATGTTTAAAGCACTCGGTATTACAAAGGAAGAAGCCGACCTGAAGTTTGGCTTTCTGTTAAATGCACTTAAATATGGTGCACCGCCTCACGGAGGTATTGCTTTCGGATTTGACAGGATGGTTATGTTGTTTACGGGAAGTCAATCCATAAGAGAAGTAATAGCATTCCCAAAAACTTCAAGTGCAATTTCTTTAATGGATGATTCCCCTTCACCCGTAAGCGAAGAGCAGTTAAACGAACTTCATATAAAAATAAAAAAATAATATATCCGGTGTTGGGTTTCATAATCCGTCAACTTTAGGGAGTGTTGCACAACTAATAAATTGTCATTTCGAAGGAGTCCTCGACTGAGAAATCTTTCACTTTTGTTGAGAAAAGATTTCT
>DRJC01000231.1 GCA_011052365.1 Ignavibacteria bacterium | reverse complement strand
TTCAGCTTTATTGCAAGTTGACCACAAGCAGCAGCAATATCTTCTCCCTGTGTTTCTCTTACCATAACCTGAAGGTTTTTATTTCTTAATTTCTCAACAAATTCTTTTATCCTTTCTTTTGAAGTAGGTTCCAGCTTGCCCGAAAGCCCTGTTGGGTTCATATGTTTTAATGAATTAAAAGGAATAATATTAATTTTTAACGGTAGTTGACTGAATAATTTTGTTAGTCCTTTTATATCTTCGTTCCTGTCGTTTATGCCTTTAAGCATCACGTATTCTACTGTAATTTTAGAACCTGTTTTAACGGAATAATATTTAGCGGCATTAAACAATTTATCTAAAGGATATTTTTTATTTATAGGCATTATTTTTTCTCTTATATCATTAAAACAAGAATGAAGTGATAATGCCAATCTTACATTTAATCCTGAATCTGCAAGCTTGTAAATATTTGGAATTATTCCGGATGTAGAAACAGTAATATGTTTTAAATGAATATTTGATACCAAATCTGAATTAAAGATAGTTAACGATTTTAAAGTACTTTCAAAATTAAGCAATGGTTCTCCCATTCCCATGTAAACAATATTACTTATCTTTTTATCATAATTTCTTGATGCCATAAGAAATTGATCAATAATTTCTCCTGATGTTAAATTTTGCTTGAACCCCATAAGTCCTGTTGCGCAAAATTTACAGTCTAAGGGGCAACCGACTTGCGTGGAAAGGCAAAGTGTATTTCGGTTTCTTTCGGGAATTATAACTGATTCTATTTTATAATTTTTATGTGTTTCAAAAATAAATTTTATAGTTTCGTCGGTTTTAGAGCTTTGATAAGAATGTATTTTTAAAGTATTTAATGTGTATAAATCTTTTAATTTATTTCTTAAGTTTTTATGAATATTCAACATTTCATCGAATGAAGTAACACCGGAATCGTACATCCATTTAAATATTTGTTTTGCCCTGAATTTTTTTTCGTCTAATTCTTTCAAGCAAAGTTCCAGTTCATTAAGAGCCATTCCTTTTATCTGTACCAATTCTTTTTTATCCATAAAACAAATATAAGATTTTAAGAAGTCACTAAGAATAAACAACAAATGATATTCCTAATCACTAAATAACAAAATTTCTCAATCATTAATTCTCCTGCTAATATTCTATAATTTTTGTAAATTGAGTTCCTATTTTAATAGAAATAGAAAAGAACAATTTAAAGAACAAACATTCAAAAAATTATATTGTGGTTTAATTATGAATTTTGATTTTACTGATGAACAATTAATGATACAAGAAACAGCACGTGAATTTGCCCAAGCTGAAATAGCACCGACTGCGATTGAGAGAGATAAAAATGCAGAATTTCCAACAGAGATTGTAAAGAAATTAGGGGAATTGGGTTTCCTTGGTATAATGATAGACCCAAAGTACGGCGGTGCGGGAATGGATACAATAAGCTACGTTTTAGCGATGATTGAAATTTCAAAAGTGGATGCGAGTGTAGGTGTAGTAATGTCGGTCAACAATTCTTTGGTTTGTGCAGGTTTGCAAAAGTACGGTTCAGATTATATAAAAGAGAATTATCTTTCTAAACTTTCTACCGGAGAAAAACTTGGTGCGTTTGCTTTGTCGGAACCGGAAGCCGGAAGTGATGCAACAAAACAGCATACAACAGCGGATAGTGACGGTGATTACTTTGTTTTAAACGGAATGAAAAACTGGATTACAAATGGAACTACTGCAGACTATTATGTGGTGATGGCTACAACAGATAAAGGAAAAGGACATCACGGAATAACTACTTTTCTTGTTGAGAAAGATACTCCCGGATTTACTCAGGGGAAAAAAGAAGACAAACTTGGAATAAGAAGCTCCGACACTTGTTCTTTATCTTTTGAAAATTGTAGAGTACCCGCGAAAAACATTGTTTGGGAAGAAGGAAAAGGATTTAACTTTGCTATGAATATTCTTAACGGTGGTAGAATCGGAATTGCTGCTCAGGCTGTCGGTATTGCAGAAGGATCTCTTGATGCTGCTATAAAATATTCAAAGGAAAGAAAAGCATTTGGAACCGAAATATCTAATTTTCAGGCTATTCAATTTAAGCTTGCAGATATGGCTGTAAAAGTCGATGCTGCAAAAATGATGACACTAAGATCAGCAGCATTAAAAGATATAGGTGAAAAATTTTATAAAGAAGCTGCAATGGCAAAATTATTTTCTTCTAAAATTGCTGTTGAGTGTGCACTTGATGCAATCCAGATCCATGGCGGTTACGGTTATGTTAGAGAGTACCAGGTTGAAAGATTTTTACGCGATTCTAAAATAACAGAAATTTATGAAGGTACATCAGAAATTCAAAAAATGGTTATCGCACGCACGTTATTAAAATAAAAAGAAGAAAATTAATCAGTTATTTTTTAGGAGATTATTTAATGAAAAAAGGAATGTTAACAGGTTTAATTATTGGTGGAATAATTGTCCTTTTTATAATTATGACTTACTCGTGGGGACAAAGTACTTATAACAATATGGTTACTCTTAATGAAGCCGTAACACAAAGCTGGAGCCAGGTAGAAAACCAATACCAAAGAAGAGCAGATTTAATACCCAATCTTGTTTCAACTGTTAAAGGTTATGCGAATTTTGAAAAAAGTGTCCTTGTTGATGTAACGGAAGCTCGTTCAAAAGTAAGCCAATTTACCGTAAGCAAAGATGTTCTCAATAATCCCCAAGCATTTCAAAAATTTCAGGCTTTACAGGGATCCTTAAGTGGAGCTTTATCCAGGTTGTTGGTAACAGTAGAAAGATATCCCGACTTAAAAGCCAATCAGAATTTTTTACAGCTTCAGGCACAATTGGAGGGTACTGAAAATAGAATATCAGTTGAAAGAAGACGCTTCAATCAAGCTGTTCAAAAGTATAATACAACTATAAAATTGTTTCCCGCTTCAACTATTGCCGGTATGTTTGGATTTTCACCTAAACAATATTTTCAGGCAACCACGGGAACTGAAAAACCACCGACGGTAAAATTTTAAATTAATATGAAAATCATTTTTTTCTTTTTATTATTTATTCCCCTTACATTTTCTCAGCCTGATACGCCGACATTAAAGTATTGGGCTAATGATTATACTAACACTCTAAACAATTCCGAATTAAGTACTCTTAACAGGAAGTTAAAATCCTTCCAGGATTCTACAAGCAACCAGGTTGTTTTTTTAATGATCAACACCCTAAAAAATTATCCGATTGAATATTATACGATGGATGTTGTTGAAAAAAATAAAATCGGCACAAAGAAATTTGATAATGGTATATTATTTTTTGTAGCAAAGAGCGACCGAAAAATGAGAATCGAAGTCGGCTATGGTTTGGAAGGGGCATTACCGGATGCACTTGCAAGTTCAATTATTAGAAATATTGTTTCACCTTATTTTAGAAGTGGTGATTACTTTACAGGAATTTATAAAGGAATAACAGCTATAATGTCGGCTGTTAATGGGGAATACAAAGCCCTTCCTCAAAAAACAAGAAAGAAAAAAAAGATCTCCGGTATAATTACCACTATTTTATTTTTGATAATCTTTCTCTCTTCGTTTTTTAGAAGAAGAGGTAGGGGCAGAGGAGCTATTTTCTTGGGCGGCGGTTTCGGCGGCGGTGGTGGTTCATTCGGCGGTGGAGGCGGTTTCGGAGGTTTCTCCGGCGGCGGTGGTTCATTTGGAGGCGGCGGCGCAAGCGGAAGCTGGTAATTATTAATAATTACTTTATGCCTATTGATGTTTATTAAATGAAAGATTAATTTAATTTTTAATTTTTTGAATTGTTTGATACTGTTTACTTAAAATAGGAGATGCTTTAAAATGGCTATATATATAACAGAAGAATGTATAAATTGTGGTGCTTGCGAACCTGAATGCCCAAATACTGCAATATATGAGGGCGGGGTTGATTGGGAACTTAGCGGAAAAACTTATGGCGATGGAGATGCAGCTCCAAGCGGTGCGGAAGGATTTTATTCTGATGATTTTTTCTACATTGTACCTGACAAATGTACCGAGTGTAAAGGATTCCACGATGAACCGCAATGTGCGGCTGTTTGTCCTGTTGATTGTTGTCTTCCCGATCCAAATCACGAGGAAGACGAAGAAACATTATTAAAGAGAAAAGAATATCTTGATGAATTAGGAAGATAGTTTGTAACTTAAATTTTAATTTTTTACTTAAAGGGCAGTATTTTACTGTCCTTTCTTTTGAGAAAATCTTCCCATTATAAAGAAAATCTTCAATGTTTAAAAATATTCTTTTATGTTTTTATGTCTCTTTTGATTAAAAAATAAAGGAATGTTATCTGAAAATAAGTTTGGCACACTATTTTCCTATTTTTTTTTACTTAGGATATAATTGATATCAATAGGGAACATTATATGACAATCATTATAACTGACGAGTACAATAATTGCAGAGCTTGTGAACTGCAATGTTTTGAAGTTTGCCCGGTTGATTGTTGTATGCCCGATCCAAATCATCAAGAAGATAAGGCGTCCTATTAGCAAAAGTAGAATTGTTTGACGCTATCGGTCCCTAAGTCTTTAAGTGGGGAAATTATGGAGGCTGCTCTTTTGAGACAGCCTCTTTTAATTTTTAAAAAACATCATGCTTCAATTCTTTTAAATGTTATAAATCTTCAGTAATTTAGTTTCTCATATCAAATAAAAATTTGAAAAAATGAAAATCGGTACGTATAATATTAGAGTTATAAACTCAGGTTATTTTGCACTTGATGGAGGTGCAATGTTCGGTATTATTCCAAAACCACTTTGGAATAAAAATAATCCTTCCGATGAAGCAAACAGAATTAAACTGGCAACGAGACTTTTGTTGCTTGAATCCGATAATAAAAAAATATTAATTGACACCGGGATGGGCGATAAATGGGATGCAAAATCTAAAGGGATTTATGCCATTGACCAAACTGAAAGTTCTCTACTTAAATCACTTTTATCGGTAAATATTAAACCGGAAGATATTACGGATGTAATACTGACACACCTTCATTTTGATCATGCAGGTGGTACCACAATTTTAAAAGATAATAAGTTATTACCAACATTTCCCAATGCCGTTTATCATGTGCAAAAGAAAAATTTTGAGTGGGCAATAAATCCTACTGATAGAGATAGGGGAAGTTATCTTAAAGATAATTTTGATCCGTTGGTAAAAGAGGGCGTATTAAAATTAATCGATGGACAAAATCAATTTGACGATGAGATTAATTTTGTAATTGTTAACGGTCATACTTTTGCACAGCAGCTTATTAAAATTTCAGACTCATCTAACACACTTCTTTACTGCTGTGACTTGTTCCCGACATATTCGCATATCAGGCTACCTTATATTATGGGTTATGATCTTCAACCATTAGTTACACTTCAAGAAAAGAAATATATACTGGGGAAAGCTGTTGAAGAGAATTGGAAACTCTTTTTTGAACACGACCCTGAATTTGCTTATGCTACTGTAAAATCTACGGAAAAAGGAATTGTGTTAAATGAAGTCTTCGAGAATTTAGATTAAAATGAATACTAATGGATTTACAAAAGTTTGTGCATTACATGAATTAAAAAATTCCGAAGGTAAAAGATTTATAGTAAATGATATTGATCTTGCATTGTTCAAAATTGAAGAAGAGGTTTTTGCTTTAAATAATATATGCCCGCATCAACATAC
>DRJC01000230.1 GCA_011052365.1 Ignavibacteria bacterium | reverse complement strand
GGAAGTGGCAGAACATAAAATCAATTATACGGTGGCCGATGAAATTGTCGCCCGGAATTCGGCTAAAATTTATCCTAATATTGATGTGAGAACGCCTATAAGTTTTGAACAAAAAATTGCCTGGGCAGTGCGCAAAGACCAAAAACATTTGGTTGACACCATTGATGCATGGCTTCGAATATTTAACAAAACATTAGAATCTAGGCTGCTGTATAATAAATATTTTAAAAATATGCGTGTAAAACGCCTTGTCAAGAGCAAATATTATTCTTACACAGGCGGAGAACTATCGCCATATGATGGATTAATAAGGAAAGCTGCCAAAAGTATACACTGGGACTGGCGGCTACTGGCTTCCATGATTTATCAGGAGTCGCAATTTAAGCCCCATGTAACATCGTGGGTAGGCGCTTACGGGCTTATGCAGCTTATGCCGGAGACCATGAAAACTTACGGAATAACCAAAGATTCAAGTGAAAAGGCGCAAATTGATGCCGGCGTGCGGCTGCTGAAATCTTTTGAAAGCCAGCTGCCGAAAACAATTACTGATTCGGTGCAAAAAATAAAGTTTGTGCTGGCTTCCTACAACGGTGGATTGGGACATATTTTAGATGCCCGTCGTTTGGCGAAAAAATACGGAAAGAACCCGAATGTATGGACAAATAATGTGGACTATTTTGTGCTGCACCTGTCAGAGAAAAAATATTACCACGACCCGGTGGTACGCAACGGATATATGCGCGGATGGGAGACTTATGATTTTGTAAAAGATATTTTCGCCCGGTACGAGGGGTATAAAACGTTGATTAATCATTAATATTTTTGCCCTGGCTACTATTTTCAGTAATGGGACGTCCGGTAAAAATCAAGTGATATACTAAGCGAAATTATCAATGGAGTCAGGATGTTTCTGTCCGCCGTAGCTCAAAACTAAACCGAAAGCAAAGTGTTATAACTGAAAAGCCCGCCAGCGCATTTGTCTGGTGCAAATACTTCGGCGGGCGGCGGTTGTTTAAAAACTAATTTTTCTGTAAAGACGATTCTCGCGCTGCGCCACCACACAAGCCTGCCCGAAGGCAGCTCAGAATTAAACTATTCTTTGTTTACTGTTCATTATTCATTACAAAAACTTTTCATTTTTCATTTTTCATTTCTCGTTTTTCACTCAGTCGCCCGCAGGCTCTACCATAAAGGAATTACATAGGCTATGTATTCCACGTTTATAATTCTGTTTCAGTCGTCCGCAGGCTTGTTTCAACCCCCTAAATAACTGGACTTGATTAGTGAAATTAAAAACACTAATTTTGTAGTTATGAGTAATTTAAAAAGAAGCTGGAGTATTAAAGAAAAGGTTACAATACTCGATGACATTAAATCAATAGGAGTAGTAGAGGGTTGTCGCAAGCATGGTATTTACGCAACGACATATTACGACTGGAAGAAAAAGTACGAAGAAAAAGGGGCAGATGGACTTGTTCCTCATTATGGCAGAAAAGAAGCCGGAGAGTTTAAAAAGATCCTAAAAGAAAATGAGCGGTTAAAGGTGCTGCTGGCGGAGAAAGACCTTGCACTTTCAATTCAGAGCGAACTTTTAAAAAAAAAGATAGCACAATGGAAGAGCGCAAAGAAATAGTTAACCGTTACATTTCAAAAGGGATGAAAGCAATTAAGGCAGCACAAATAGCTGGTTTCAGTCGAAGTGGCTATTATTATATGTCCAACGGGAGAAGGCCAGGGAAAAAACCAACCCGCTTTACCATGAAAGAAGATGGTACTGTCGTTGAGAACTCCGTTGTTGTTAAGTCTGTTAAAGAGATTATTAGTCCTGACTTTATTGACTATGGTTATGAGAAGGTTACGGTAGAACTTCACAAAAACAAGTACATCATTAATCGCAAGAAGGTATACCGGTTAATGAAGGAGAACCATTTACTAAACCCAAAACGGATAACGCCAAATCAATTGAAAAACTATGTTAAGTATTCTCAACCCTACCCGTCTCAACCCTTTGAAATGCTCGAAATTGACATAAAATACATTTACATCAGGGGAGACAGAAGGAACGCATACCTAATTACCATACTGGATGTTTTTACCAGAAATGCGCTGGTTTGGAGTTTGGCATATACAATGAAAAGCAGGCAGGTTGTACAACTGATAGATCAACTTATCCTAAATTATTTACAGCCTGAGAATGTACTGAAAAGGCATATACTGGTTACCATAAGAAGTGATAACGGTAGCCAGTTCGTTGCAAAAACAGTACGGGAACACTTAAAGGAGAACCAGATATTTCAAGAGTTTATAAAACCTGCAACTCCACAGCAGAACGGTTATGTCGAATCTTTTCATAGTACTGTTGAAAAGTTGGTATGCCGAAAATTTGAATTTGAAAGCATGGCACATGCACAAAGAATTTTCCAAAATTTCTATGAAACTTATAACAAGAAAAGAATGCTCAAGTGTTTATTGTTTATGTCTCCGAATGAGTTTCTTGAAGAATGGAATAAGGGAAAGATGGTTGTCGTTTATCATGTCAAAACAAAAAAGCAAAAATTTTTCTTCAGAGAGAAACAGAACTTAAAACCTGTCCTGCTTCCCTCCCGAAGAAACTTTTAAATGTGTTTAACAAAGATAAGATGAATTATAATAATTTGTATAATTGTAAACTAAATCAGTCCTAATAATAGGGGGTTGGTGCAAGTCCAACGATAAGTCGCTGTAAATAATTAACATTTACAAACAGCTATGT
>DRJC01000229.1 GCA_011052365.1 Ignavibacteria bacterium | reverse complement strand
GTAATCTTTCTAGTCCCTTCAAAAGCACCTTTAGGTATAACTAATTTTGCTTCGAATTCTATACCGTTTTTTAATTCTCCTTCAATTTCAATAGTACCGCCTTTGTCTCCATTAATTTTCTTTTTTACTTTTTTTGATTTATCTAATGAAGTAACCGGAAGACCTATAAAGGAATCCCCCTGTGTCTGAACAGATTGATTTGTTATATCTGTTCCTGTTGGTCCAACAAGCGATGAATCGTTGGAACATCCAACTAAGAATAACCCCACGCTTAATAACAAAATTGTTAATAAGTTCTTCATGACTGACTCCTAAAAATGATTTTGAAAAAGCTATATTTTATCCGGATAATAGTTAAGTCCGAATAATAAGTGCAGAGTTATATTTACAAACATCATACCAATTTAAAAATTACGTTTATAAACTGATTTTAATGTTTAAATAATTTTGACAGGAAATTATTACCTGTAAATAGGTAACAATGGTAGGTAAATGTAAAAGAAACAGGGTGTCTTGCTTTCAACCCCAGGGGTAAAATCGGGTTTCTAATAGTACCGGAAATTTTTATTATGTATTTACAAAGAAGATTCCATGTTAAACCTACCTTGTAGGACAGATGTAGAAGTGAAATCCTTTTCTAAAAGGAATTTCAACTAAGTTTGAATTTATACTAAAGATTATTATTCAGCTTTTTTCAAAAGAATCGAAGTTGTGTAAAGCCACATAATCAGTAAAGAATATTCCTGTTGTCTTGTAGCTACCCTCTAAAAATTTAAATCTGAGGTACTATAATAAACGATGTTATTGTATAAATTTTACATTTGATTGTTTGGGAGAGATTAGAAATATATACTATTAAAAAAAGATACTTCCTATTTTTCCATAGAAAGTATCTTTGACAATATCTTTTTTTCCACTTAAGTTATTTATTCTAAAAGAATATCTAAACTTATTTTGTTATTTAGTCACAATTTTTGTTGCTAATTACTTAGACCAACCATATCTTGAAAAATGAGGAAGCTGTGCATCATAAACGGACAACATTTTACCTTTTTTATCGGCAACAGTTGTACCAGACATTTCCACAGGTAATACAGTACCATCATCAGCTATATAAACAAAATGTATGTTTTTAGTATTTCCTGTTAATTTTACACCGGTTATTTCCATTGTAAATAACAATGGTTTATCAAACGTAAAAGGACTTGGGCCGAAATCTAACACAGCATATGTTCCTTCCATAAATACTGTGATAGTCTGGTTCCCAGTATAAGCTCCAGCCGGCACCGTCAAAGTACCATTTACCTGAATTTCCCCGTTATCAAATGAACCGATTATATTAATAGATCCGCCATTATTACCATTTATTGTCTTTGCAATAGAAATGGGTTTATGCAGACTTTTAGTACCGAGATTTATTAAGGTACTTGAAGATTGAGGACCTTGCTGTAATGGTCCGGTAAGTGATGATTGTTCAGAACAACCACCTAAGAAGATACCTACAGCAATGAACAAATTGAGTATTATGGATTTCAAAATCACTCCTTATTTATTATAAATAAAAAATTCAAACTAACTATAATTTGCTATAACTTTAGTTTACAATACTATCATCAATACATAACTAAGCAAACACTATACCAAATGAAAAGTTGAGTTTATTATGTTTTTTATTTGTTTTAATATATTTCACAGGTAAATATTACCTGTAAACAAGTAATATTGTAAAAAAATTCCGTTTCGTATCTCCAAATATTAAGAGATGAAATTGGGATCCTAAACAACCTACATTTGTAATCGGTGGTGTAAAATGATTACTTCTAATCCTATGTAATCTCGTAGGCTACTTTTTAAGGAAAGGTTTTAATTCTTATTCTTTTCTAACAATGAATCTAATCTGGGGCGGGAAATACCAAGCAACCGTGCAGCTTTCGATTTCTTGCCTTCGGCTTTGTTCAGTACTTCTTTGGCATATAAAACTGTAAGTTCTTTCAAACCTACTCTTTCATATTCCAATTCAAGCCGGATAAACTGGGGCAAAATCGGTGTGGCAAACATTTGTGATTGTTCCTGCGGTCGTTCTCGTTTTTGAAGCACCGAAAAAGTATCTATCTTCAAAGTATTGTTCTCTGTAAGTAAGATTGCTCTTTCAATAGAATTCTGTAGCTCTCGCACATTACCGGGCCACTCATAATTTAACAGAAACTGTTTTACATTATCGTCATAACCATCAATAGATTTACCGAACTGCGTGTTATAAATATTTATAAACTTTTCAGTAAGTAAAAGAACATCTTCTTCACGTTCACGGAGCGGAGGGAGTGTAATTTCAATTACATTAAGTCTGTGAAAAAGGTCACTTCTGAAAAGTTTCTGTTCTATCATTAATTCCAGGTTCTTATTAGTTGCGGAAATAAAACGTGCGTAGATGGGAATATCTCTTACACCTCCTAATCTTCTAATTACCTTTTTTTCTATTGATCTTAATAACTTAGCTTGAATATTTAAACTAATATCACCAAGTTCATCCAAAAACAATGTGCCCTTTTCGGCTAATTCCAACAAACCATATTTTCTGCTTTCAGCCTGCGTAAAAGCGCCGGCTTCGTATCCGAATAATTCCGATTCCATTAATGATTCTGGAATAGCGCTGCAAACTATATCAATAAATGGGTATTGTTTTTTAGGACTATTAGCGTGGATGGTTCTGGCAATCAAGCTTTTACCTGTTCCGGTCTCTCCCAATATCATTACATAGACATCGGTTTTATTAGAAATTTTTTTAATTATCTCAATAACTTTTTTAAAAGATTTTGAACTGCCAACCAAACCTTCAATATCGTAATTATCATTTGCTAATCCCCCGGTTTTTCCCTCTTTAAGTTTATCCGATTTTAGATTTATTATTTCCGAAAGATGTGTTATCAGTTTCGGTAGCTCAAAGGGTATAACAAAAATTGATTGAAAGCCGAGCTTGACTAATGAACTAATTAAAACGGCATCATTTTTTTTAATAACAAAAATAATTTTATTAAAAGCTTCTTCTTTTAACTTTACAGCTTCACGTACAAAAGTGGAACTTACTGATTCAATTTGTAAAATTATTATATCATCTTCACTGTTTTTAAATTTCAGAGGGTATTTTAATCTGATATTCGGATCGTTTATTTTTAATTGATTTACAACTAATGATATTGAAGATATATCATTGGTATCGGAATAAACATTAATATTTACAGTGTTTCCGTGCATTTAGTCTTTTATAATTTCACTGATAGATTTTAGAGCTTTTTGTCTTTGTGTTTCGGTTAGATAATTTTGAAGCATTTTATTGTCCGTTATTTTTTCTGCAATATGTTCAATTGTTGCTTTTGTGTATTGGGCAAACTCTTTTGCTTTAATTTTATTTCCTCTCTTATAATAATATTCAGACATTTCGCATAACACTTTCCAGGTTAATTCTGTTATTGTAAAATCTTCTATGAATTGATATACATTTTCAAAATATTCAATAGCAGAATTTAATTTTGGTTCAGATTCTTTTTTGGCCAACTTGCCTAATAATAATTGTTTGTTCGCCTCAAAGTATTTATTCTTTGAACATAAATCATTCATGTCTTTGCTTTCTATTTCATCGAGTGCTTCTTTATATTTTCCATTTTCAATAAAAATACAAATAAGATGTTCTTCTGCCTGAAAATAATGGAATGAGTCTTCATTGGATAAAAACACTTTTTTTATTTCTATTAAATCTTTTATGATATCCGATGTGTTTTTGTCTTCAAAGCTTATAAGTAATTCTAAATACCTAAAATTATTTTTGTTTTGTTCACT
>DRJC01000228.1 GCA_011052365.1 Ignavibacteria bacterium | reverse complement strand
ATTGTCCATAAGCTTGGGCGGTAAGAGAAAGTTTCGTGTGTATTTGCAATTTTGGGTTTTTCTTTTGACTTTCGCTAAGTGTTTTTGAAGTTTGCTTTGACTCCTCAGCAATTTTCCTTATATCTGATTCTTTCAGGATTAAGTCCGAAGATTTTAAAATCTTATCTTCGGATAAAATGTTCTTTTTTAGTTCTTCATTATATTTATTCAAAGAAGAAATTATTTCTGTAATCTGTTCTTGTAATGATGCATTTTCTTCTTTCCTAAAAAGTTTTTCTGTTTTAAGTGCATTTAGAATATTTAGATTCAGCAGTATTTTATGTAATAAATCTTTAGATAATTGTTCAACTTTCTCCTTTTCCTGTTTAAGTTCTTCAAGTTCCTCAATCCTTTGATTAATTTCCCGAAGTAATTCAGTTCTATTTTTTTCTTGTTGGCACAACGGACAATAATTTTCTTTTACAATTTCATTTTGAAATAATTTCTGTCCTTCCAATAAAAGTTTAAGAATCTGAAGTTTTTCAACTTTATCTTTTTCCTTTTTCAGTTCTATCACAGAATTATAGTAAGTCTCATAATCAGAATTGACATCGTCAATATTTCCAATAATTTCAGATAAGGTTTCATTAACTTTGCTATGAAAACTTATTCTCTCAATTATTTCTCTGTCTTCTTTGCTTTCAATTTCTGTTAGAACCTCTTTAATGTTTTTGTAGCTTTTTATTTCATTTTTAAGTTTTAATGGTTTAATGAGTTTGTTCGCAACCTCGTAGAATTGTTTAGCAGAGGTAATATTTTGCCCAAAATTTTCTATTATTATTGCTTGTTGTATACTTTTCTTGTTATCATATCTGGCGGCGTTAATGTTACGGGCAATTCTTCCTGCATTTTTTCTCAATAAATCTCTAATTGCACCCACCTGACTAAATCCAATAATTTTTTGAAGCGTATCAAGTTTTTCTGTTTTAGGGGCAACAATAAACTTTACTAAGTCTCTGTATCTTAAAATCAGATTTTCGGATTGTGATGTATTAAGAAACTCTTTAAACTCATTACTCGTATTTGTTTGAGTAATTTTTAATGCACTATTGATAATTTTCTGTGAAGAAAGTTCCGGTTTGCTAAAGTCAATCTTTATGAAAGCATCATCAGAACTATTTAAAAATAAATTTCTCAAAGTGCCTTTCCCTTTTGTTGCACCGGTTTCTTTACTCACTAAATGACCAACTCTGTCATAGTAAAACCATTCCAATGCATCTGTAATAGAACTCTTGCCAGATCCGTTATCACCATAGATAAGAATGGACTTTTTGTTAAGATTTAATTTGAGAGGATTTTTTACACCTCTAACTCCGACAATATTTATTGCATTTATTTTATTCATTTTCTTTTCACCTTGGTATTAACCCACATTGCGCAAAAATCTTCAAAAATCAAAAAACATCTGTTGAAAACCATGGTATTTATCAACAAAAAATGGCAGGCTGATTTTTATTACGCACGTAATAAGGCATTTACAATTTTCCGGTTTTCCGGTTTTCAAATGTAGACCTACTTGTAAGCTTGACAAACAGCGGGTTAAGTGCTATCATTGCAAAATGTTTGTTAAGCCCTTACCCAAGTATAATAAGAAGACGGGTGAGCGATATACCGTCTATCAACTTTGCGAAAGCTACCGGTTGGGTGGCTGCGTGCGGCACCATATTATTGTTGGTTTGGGTAAGCTCGAAGAACAGTTTTCAACGGTAGAGCAGATTAAGATGCTTGGCAGACGGATTGAGGAGAAATTAAAAAGATCCCCCATTATTCCCTTTGATACGATAATCGATGAGAAGATAGAACAACTTGCCGGGCATTTTTTCCAAGAGATAAAAAAGAAAAAACGATACGATTTTAACTGTGACTGGGAAACCATAGATACCAAAACATTAAAGAACAAAGATGCCAGGGAGATAGGAGCCGAATGGCTTAGCAAGCAGGCATTTGAACAGTTAGCAATAGCAGATTTTCTAAAGAAAAAAGGATGGGATGAAGAAAAGATAGCCCTTGCCACTACACATATAATCAGTCGGGCAGTATACCCTGCATCAGAACTAAAAACAGTTTCCTTTATCAAAGAGAACTCTGCCGTATGCGAACTAACTAATTATGAAAGAGCTAAAATAACCAAAGACCGGCTTTACAGAATTTCACAAGAGCTTTATTGGGTTAAGGATGATTTAGAACGATATCTTTCAAGCAAAACCAATGAACTATTTGATATAGAAGACAAAATTATCATCTACGATTTAACCAACACCTATTTTGAGGGGAGAATGCTTGAGAGCAAAATAGCCAAATATGGCCGCAGCAAAGAAAAACGCAAAGATGCCAAATTAATAGTGCTTGCCGTTGTGGTAAACAGAGAAGGTTTTTTGAAATACTCCAATATATTTGAAGGGAATATGAGCGATAGTAAAACTCTGGGAACCATAGTTAAAGAACTAAGCAAACAAACATCCTTCTGCAAACGCAAACCAATAGTGGTGATGGATGCAGGTATAGCCACAAATGAAAACCTCATAATGTTACGTCAACAACATTATGATTATATGTGTGTAAGCCGTTCAAAATTAAAGAATTATTATGCAGATACTGAAAGTAAACCGGTTGTCATAAAAGACAAAAGCAAACAGCCTATTGAGCTTATGAAAGTAAAGGTTGATAATGAAACCAACGAGCATTTTCTTTGGGTAAAGAGTAAAACCAAAGCCCTTAAAGAGAAGAGCATGAATGGTTTGCTTTCGCAGCGTTTTGAAGAAGGCATCCAAGCCATTAATGAAGGCGTACAAAGAAAAGGAGGCACAAAAAAACTGGAAAAGGTATATGAGCGATTAGGTCGGCTGAAAGAGAAATATCCCTCGGTTCATCGTTATTATGACATTAGAATAAATGATAACGGCCAGGGAACAGCCACATCGGTTAGTTGCACACATAAAACCGGCGAAGACACAGATAAAAAGGCCGGGATATACTTTTTAAGAACGACACTTGATGAAAAAGACGAAAAAACACTTTGGTCGATATACAACATTATCCGAGAGGTTGAAAGTACGTTTAGAGTATTGAAAACCGATCTGGATTTACGCCCTGTTTATCACAAAACCGATAATGCTTCTATGGCACATCTTCACCTTGGATTGCTGGCTTACTGGCTTGTGTCAACAATACGTTATCAACTAAAGAAAAAAGGATACAACCCACAATGGAAAGAAATCGTAAGGATTATGAATACCCAAAAGTGTGTAACCACGACCATGACCAATATGTATCAACAACACATTTCTATCCATCAATGTACCGAACCAACGCAAAAAGTAAAAGAAATATATCGGTTTATGGGATATAAAGTCGCACCCTTCTACAGAAAAAAATCCGTAGTCCTACCTGCGGCAATTTTAAAAAATGACTCTTCTTAAGGTCAAGAGATTATGAACTTTTTGCTGCAATGTGGGTTAATGATAAAATTCTAAGTTAATAAAGGAATATAATTAAAACACATACCCACAACAGCAGGGTATAGCCCATGCCGCAAATCACGGTGTTATAGGAAAATGAACGGTAAAATAAATGATGTAACTTTATAGAAAATTTAAGTGGGAAATTGCGGCACGTGCCATACCCGCACACGTTGTATGCAATTTTCTTTGAAAGAATTTCAAAAGAATAATTTTACTTGTAAATTGGTTAAAAACTATAAAAATGAATGGAATTTTGGAAATATTAAAAAACTATAAAAATAAACAGTTAACATTAGGGTTATTTGGAACATTGAAAATTCGTGATTTGAAAGAGGTAAATGGCTAAAATATATCACTATACAAAATTAAGGACGGCAATAGAATTTATTTTACCCTCAATGACTTTGGAGACAAACTTTTTGAGTAAAATGAATGACCCAAAGGAAAATCAAATTTGGTCTTTTGGTGGGATAAATATTGATTATGAAACCATTTATCCTGATACATACAATGAACAAACACATATTCAACATCAATACAAACTT
>DRJC01000227.1 GCA_011052365.1 Ignavibacteria bacterium | reverse complement strand
CAATATGTAGAAGCAACAATACAAGCATCGAGATTTGAGAATAATTTTGCCATACTGCTTAACTTATACCACAATGGCATACCATCCCAATAAATTCTTAGTTTTTCTAATGGAACGGCACTAATTCCGTTTTTAATCCGATCTTGTAATTCCGCTAATAATATTTTATAATAATCAACTGCATATTGTGTTCCACGCATAACAACGATTGGTCCCATGTGAATAGTGGCATCGAAAAAATTAATTGGCGATGGTTTATGTATTGCGGTTTCCAAAACTTTTCGCCACAGGACACAACCATCGTGCGATAAAGCAACTGTTTCGCTGAATTTATCGATGTTGAATTTTTGTCCTGTTACTTTTTCGAGTTCCGGAACCAAATTTTTAAATTGACCAACGACACTATTTACAATTGACGGGGTTAACTCGTTAATCCACAGTGGGGTGTTAATTCCAAAAATAGGGACTTTAAAATGTCTGGCATAATACGAAAACCAATCGCCAACTTCGTGACACTGATTTGTATTGTAAACCAAAACATCGGGTTTAGGAACTGATTTGAATCCGATTTTTTGCAGGGGAGTTTCGTTTTGTAAAAAAGCTCCGATATCGCTTGTAAGATAAGAACAAATATCAGGAGAATATCCCAAGGCAACAGCAGAAGGTATGTATTTATCTGCCATTTTTGATGCACCAATCATGGCCCCATGGTTTTCGGGGAAATAGACTTCAAAGCCCATTGAATATAATAGTTCGGCAGGCCCGACACTTGTACACCATGCAATTTTTTTATTTCTCGTTTCCACTGCATCTTTCAATCTATTGAAATAGTCTCCCATCGTTTTCCGGAGAAAATCTGCCGATTGAAGTTTTATTATTCCATTTTTTTCATTGCCCATATTTTTTCCTTTTAGATTGAGGTACTTAAATGATTCGTTTACACTACTTTTAGCCCATACGGATTAATTTTATTTGTTAAAAACTTTGCTCTTCGGGATTTGTAATGCCGATGGAAAAACAAGATGAGAGGCACCTATTGCCGCTCCGGCATATAAAATACCATGTCCACTAGTTTTTAAAATGCCTTCCCGACTCATTGTTCTACCCTTTCCTAATACCTGTTTAATAGTTTAACAATTTTTCCAAATGGGTTTTCGTTTTTCAAGAAATGAGTTAATTCCTTCGTTTGCATCCTCTGTTTCCATTAATTCATTAACAAATAAATCTGTAAAGTAATGAAGATTTTTTTTCATAAAGAAGTTGAAGGATGCTCTTGCCGCTTTATTTGCAAACCTTAATGATGAGGCACTTTTGCCAAGAATATTCTTTTTTATCCACTCTTCAACAGCAGTATGCATTGCTTGCTTATCTTCAAAAACTTCATTAATAAGCCCTATTGTTTTACCTTCTTCTGCTGAAATAATTTTTCCTGTAATTAAAAGTTCATCTGATTTTGCATTTCCAATTTTTAAAGGCAATATTATTGATGCCGGAGGAGCAAAAACTCCCAATAGAATTTCGGGTTGACCCATTTTTGCAGTTTTATCGGCAAAAATAAAATTACAAACCAAAGGTAGCTCGAAACCACCGCCAAGACATTGTCCGGAAATAAGCGACAATGTAGGAATACTTAAATCAATAATAGTATAAAACATTTTATGAAAACTTTCTATCATTTCTGCAGCGAGGTCTTTTGTATGTTCTTTAACACTTGCACCAAAAGAAAAATTATTGCCGGCACCCTCGAATGTGATAAGCTTAAGGTTGTTTTTGTTTTTAAATGAAGTTAATAGTTCAATAAGTTCGGACATCATTATCTTATCAAGAATATTAGCTTTTCCATCATCAAGAATGATTCGGGCAACGCTGTTATCGTATTTATATTCTACCCTGATTTTTTGCATATTAATTTTTGTTTTTATGTTAATAAGACATTATTGATATTGGGGTGAAATGGCTTTAATTAAATCGTCATTCCATTCTTTGCCTTCTGCAAGGAGTTGTCTTAATTTTACAAAGTCTGCTTCACGATTTCCTTTCGGGCCTTCGTTAAAGGCTCTGAATCCTGCTTTTGCCTCGGTCATCATATTTAGTGCCAGCCAATCGCGATTACTTTCTTTATTCTTATCCCAGTGTTCCAATTTCTTTTTCCGGAGTGAGTTTAGCGTTTTACTTAAACAATTTGGCATTGTCATCAGGAGCTTTGTGCAAAGGGTATCAACAGCTTTGTCCAGTAAAGACAAGTCAATTTCGCCTTGTTTTAGCATTTCTTTTGCTTTTGTCAGTTCGTCACCGGACTTCATTTTTCCATAAATAATTTCGCCATTATTATTTACCCATTCGGCAGTATGTACTAAGGGATTAGGAATAAACTCACCGTTGACTTTTAATGCCGGTGTTATTTCTGTTAGCAAACCATTGCGGAATGCTTCGTGGGCTGACCATGGGTCGCATACGGTACAAGAATACATTGCATTTTCAATACTAACAAATAACGGGAGAAAATCAGTTGAACCGCCATCGGGAGCACTACCATGTTTTGGACCTGCCTGACCAAATCGTGCAAGGTCTTGAGCTATTGAAAAATCACATGCCATACCAATTTCCTGACCTCCTCCAATTCTCATACCGTTTACTCTGTTAATTACAGGCTTATCACTCATCAAAATTGATGTTACCATATCATTGAATAGCCTCATATACTGTTTATATTCCTGAGGATTTCCAGCATAATATTCAGCATATTCTTTTGTGTTACCACCTGTACAAAATGCTTTATTTCCAACCGCCGTAAAAACGGTTGCCACAACGCTTCTGTCATTAGAAGCTTCACGCATTGCAAGGATAACTTCTTTAACGGCATCCGTAGTGTAAGAATTAAATTGATTGGGATTATTTAAAATAATCCATGCATTAAATAGTCCGTCTATAGGATTTCCTGTAGTATCCAAACAGGGTCTTTTTTCAAAAATAATTGCTTGGTAATTTGTTTTTACCAGGTTATGACTTATTAACATAGCATTAAATTTTTAGGTTTATTAAATTTTATTTATCATCAAAGTCGGGCACTAAGATTGATCGTTTTTTATATTTATGTTCTAGAGTATTTTTGAATACTTCATTAATTTTGGACAATGGGAATACCTCAATAAATTGATCAAATTTCAGTTTACCTTTTGCAATCATATCAACAACTTCAGGATACAATTCCGGTTTGCAACCCCATGTTCCGATAAGTTTTGCATCGAATGCCATTAAATTACTTAATCTAACCTCCACTTTGTCCATTGTAAAACCTACGATACTTAAAGTAGAAGTAAATGTAATGAGGCTAAAAGCCAACTCCTGACCGGATTTAGTGCCTGAAATCTCAAAAATTTTCCATCCGACGCGCGACACCCCAAGTCCTTTTGCAATTTCTCTAACGAGTCCTTTTGCAGTCCTACTATCAGTATCTTTAACATTTAAAACTGCATCAATGCCATTATTTTTTGCCATTTCAAGTTTTTCGTCATCAATATCAATAGCAAGTACTTTTGCGCCCATTATTTTAGCAAGCAGTGCTGCAAAGATTCCAACCCCACCTACACCAATAATAATAGCAAAATAGCCTTTTTCAATTTCAGATTTTTTCAATACCTGATATGGGGTAGAAATAGCATCAGCTACCACCGATAATTTTTCCAAAGGGTACTTATCTATAACACTTTCTGGCACAGGGCATAAGAATTTTGAAGGAACTTTTATGTGAGAAGCAAAACCGCCATGAAAATCATTCCCTGGCATGAGTTGATTCTGACACATATTACTTCTTCCTTTTTTACATAATTCACATTCTCCACAGGGTAAAACAGCTGGAATAATTACATTTTTTCCAAGCCATTTCGTGTCCCCTTCAATTACTTTTCCACTAATTTCATGTCCTAATGTAAGCGGAAGGTCTTTTTTTGTTTTTACACCAAAATGCCAAAAACTTAAATCGGTATGACAAACCCCGCATCCTGCAATCTTTACTAATACTTCTCCCTCAGATAATTTAGGGAAAGAGCTTTCCATTAGTTTAAAATTGGATTTTAGTTCGACCATTTGCCATGAATACATTTTATCGCTCATATCTTAATTTTTTAAATAGTGTTTGTCCATAAATCCGGGATAATACAAATATTTCTTCCCCGTTAATTATTATTGGAAAGGATGGAATATTAGTATGATGTAGTTCCCGGCATTTTCCAGTATTCCAGTTTCCCATTGTTTTATTATTTCATTATTTTAGAAGTCTGCTCTAATTAGATTATCAATCTTGATTATGATTCTCTTTTAATTACTATGGCTGAGGTAACGCCCCCGCCACCACAAATGGAAGCTATACAATATTCTTTTTGCAATCGCTTTAAGGCGTAATAGCCTGTAACCATAATTCTTGCGCCGCTAATTCCCGTAGGGTGTCCTAATGCAATTGCACCACCGTGAACATTAAGTTTTTCTCTATCCCAATTCAAAACTCTTTGATTGGCAAGCACCTGAATTGCAAATGCCTCATTAACTTCAATTACATCCATATCAGATAATTTCATGTTTGCTTTTTTAAGTGCAAGAGGGATAGAATATGCAGGACCCTCGCCCATAACTTCGGGACTGACGGCAGTTTGTGCATAAGAGACTAAAGAAAATAACGGTGTAGCTCCCACCTCTGCTGCTTTCTGTCTTGTTGTTAACATTATTGCAGTTGCTCCATCGCTCAGCCCGCAAGCATTACCGGCAGTGACGGTTCCATCTTTACGAAAGGCAGGTCTGAGTTTTGCCATTTTTTCTTTATTAACATCATATCTTATCGTTTCATCTTTATCAAAAATAAATGCAGGGCTTTTTCTTGTTGCCGGGATTTCAATGGGGGTAATTTCCTCATCGAACCAACCGTTTTTTTGTGCTTGAGAAGCTTTAAGATGACTGTTTGCAGCAAACTCGTCCTGTTCTTCTCTCGTTATTTTGTATTTGTCATAAAGATTTTCTGCTGTATCTCCCATTCCTTGTCCGATTAAAGGGTCAATACTATCGCTCCAACCGTCTTCGAGAACTTTATTTCCCATTTTAAATCCTTCCCATCTGGCGCCTTTAAAAAGATAAGGAATTGTGCTCATGCTGTCGAAACCACCTGTCAATACTATTTCGGCCTCTCCCAGCATAATTGAATGAGATGCAAATGCAACAGTTCTCATTCCGGAAGGGCAAGCCATGTTCAGTGTAATTACGGGCGTAGTTGATGCGACACCACCTCTGACAGAAGCCGTTCTGGCAGGATTTGGTCCATTACCTGCTTGCCGGCAACTTCCAAGGATCACATCGTCTATTTGGTCGCCTGAAAGGGAAGCTCTTTTTAATGCTTCCCTGACTACCACAGCACCTAAATCATAGGAAGCAATATTTTTTAGGGTCCCTCCAAATCGTCCCATTGCCGTTCTGCAAGCTGCAATTGCTACTATGTCATTCAATTTCATAAAGATATATTTTTAAGATTTATATTAAATAGTATCTAACAACAAATTTTTGTTTCTTTCCCCTTCTTTTTCTGGAATACTTGAATGATTTGATTTTCAACATCTTTCAATTTTCCATTATTCCTGTTTTTCGTGGTAGTTTTATTATTTTAGAATACGTTCTAAATATATTGACCTCCATCAACTTTAATAACTTCACCGGTAATATGGCAGGCAAGGTCTGAACTGAGAAATGCAACCAAATTTGCCACATCCTCCGGTTGTCCCATTTTCCCGAGAACAATTTCTAAGATAGCTTTTTCTCTAACTACTTCGTCCGCATTACGCATCATGTCTGTTTCAATCAGTCCGGGAGCTACGGCATTGGATGTAACATGATATTTTCCTAATTCTTTGGCAACTGTTTTGGTTAAACCGATTATTCCTGCTTTAGAAGCAGAATAGTTAGCTTGACCAAACTTT
>DRJC01000226.1 GCA_011052365.1 Ignavibacteria bacterium | reverse complement strand
GTTGTGGGTGCATATTGTTACGAAATATTCGCCTTCTCCCGAATAATTAAAGCCAGGTAATCTGTATTGTTTTTGAGATTTGTATTTCATTCATAGTTAAATTTAGGCGCCGGTATAATTATGAATTTGATAAATCAAATTCTTACATTTTATTAAAAAGATTACATTAATTTCAAACTCTTTGTGCTATTAAAGCAGCTACTGAACTGATTATCCACCTTCACAATGTTCCAAGGTACAAGCAAATCAGCTTTATGGTTACAGAAATATTTAAAAACAGAAACACACAAAAACATTTAATTTTTTACATTTCCATTTGCATTATAATTAGATTTATAACAAATTAATATGTCCTTTATTGAGGGATACTCTTCATCTCTCTTAATAGCGGGAAGTATCTCAACTATTAGATAGATTAATATTCATTACATATCAGGGTATAATGGTTGGAAACAACAAATCTAACGGGGATCCTATTGAAAAGCAGCTTTGGAAAGCAACTGACAAACTCAGAAAAAACATTGATGCAGCTGAATATACCGGAACCGATCCAGAAGTTAATCTTGATTTTAACGAGCGCTTTACAATACTTAAAAACCGAGTTTGAAGAACAGATTAATGAAGAAGAAAAACTAAATAGATTGATAAAAGAAAATTTAGCTAAAATAAAAGAGATATAAAATGACTTTCAATCCTCAAGAACCATATAATGATTTACCTTTACTTTTCCCTGATGAAAAATACTGGAAGACTATCGAGGTATATGAACATACAAATAATGCAAATAGAGCGTTAGCAGAATTAAAAGGTAGGCTTTCGGCAATTCCTAATCCGCAAATTTTTATAAACACTTTAAGTCTTCAAGAAGCAAAAGACAGTTCATCTATAGAAAATATTTTTACGACAAACGATAAACTTTTCAAAGCATTTACTTCTTCCGACTTAACTGATAAAAATACGAAGGAAGTTCTTAGATATGGAAAAGCTTTGGTTAGCGCTTTTAATTCCATTAAATCGGGTACCGTTTTTTCAATTGACATAATTGAGGATATTTACAGAAACATTAAAGATGAAACTGACGGTATCAGAGATTCAAAAGTAATTATTGGTAACGCTTTCACAACTGTTTATACACCACCATGTTGTAAAGATGTTTTGTTGGAAAAACTTAATAATTGGCTTGAATACGCAAACAATCAACACGATATTGACCCGCTGATTAAGCTTGCTGTTCTTCACTACCAGTTTGAAACAATACATCCATTCAAAGATGGAAATGGTAGAACCGGCAGAATATTAAATGTTTTGTTTCTTTCTTCTCAAAATTTACTTGATGAACCGGTACTCTATTTATCAAAATATATTAATGAATTCAAAGAGGAATATTATAGGCTTTTAAGAGAAGTTACGGAAAGTAATGAATGGCAGAACTGGATAATTTATATGCTTAAAGCTGTTGAAGAAACTGCAAAACACACACTAAATAAAGTACTTGGCATCATTGAACTATTAGAGAATACTAAGGACAAAATAAAAAGTGTTTTACCCGATATTTATAGCTATGAATTGGTAGAAGTTCTTTTTACTCAAGTCTATTCAAAATATACTTTCTTAGAAGAACGTAAAATCGCTTCACGTAATACAGCCAGTAAATACTTTACCAAGTTGGTTGAATCCGGAATTTTGGAAAAAGAAAAAGTAGGTAATGAATTTATTTTTAAAAATGTAGCTTTTTATAATTTGATTAAAGAATAACGATGCACAATTATTATCTGTTTTTGTGCAAACTCTAAAATCTATGCACAACGCTTGTGCATAGATTAAATGCAATGCACAATAGTTCATTGTTTTTGTGCATAGATAAAAAAATTGTATCTGAAAAAGCTAAATGGAGTTCAGCGTTTGTGGATAATCTGGCAAAATTTATTAAAGGAAAACATCTCGAAATTAAAGGTTTTACTCTACTCAATATTTCCAATATGAATTAGATGAGTCAGTGTCCTTTAATTTTTAAAATATTTATCTAAAATATTTTCACCCCAATTTAGTGGATTATTTTTTATGTATTCCTGAATAAAATAAAATTCCCTCTCGTCTCTGATGATTCTATCATAAAACCTTGATTGCCATTTAAATCTTGGGTTTATTTTTTTTGCTTCGAATGTTACACGTCCTTTAAACCACCGGATTATTCTACCCAACGAGATTGATTTTAATTCCATCGGGTTATTTATTATACCCGATTTAAACGTAGGAATTTCATTTATGAAATTATCTTCATTAATTACAACAATTCCGTGAAAATGATTTGGCATCACCTGGTAAACATCCAAGGAGATATATTGAAATTTGGAAGGGATTTCATTCCATATTTTTTCAACAATTTTACCCGTCTCATTTAAGATAATTTCATCGTTTTTAATTTTTCCAAAAGAATGTTTTCGGTTGTGGGTGCATATTGTTACAAAATATTTGCCTTCTCCCGAATAATTAAAGCCAGGTAATCTGTATTGTTTTTGAGATTTGTATTTCATTCATATTTAAATTTAGGCGCCGGTATAATTATGAATTTGATAAATCAAATTCTTACGTTTTATTAAAAAGATTACATTAATTTCAAACTCTTTGTTGGTTGATTTGTAATAAAATTATTCATTATCTCTATCATCACAAAAGCATCCATCCC
>DRJC01000225.1 GCA_011052365.1 Ignavibacteria bacterium | reverse complement strand
ATGATATTGGTCAAACCGCAAATGTCCGAATTAATTACGGGCTTTGTACCGAGTATAGAAAATAATTTGGCGCTGTATATTGCAATAGGTATAATCGGTGCTACTGTTATGCCCCATAATCTCTACCTTCACTCTGCTCTTGTTCAAACTCGAAAGATTAAAAAAACAACAAAAGGAATTTTTGAAGCAATTAAGTTTAATGTAATTGATTCTATTATTGCGTTGAATTTGGCTTTCTTTGTCAACGCAGCAATACTTGTATTAGCTGCTGCTACTTTTTATAAAATAGGCATGTTTCAAGTTGAAGAAATACAGGATGCATATCGGTTGTTAGAGCCTTTGTTGGGAACAAGATTAGCTCCCATATTATTTGCAGTAGCCTTAATTGCAGCCGGACAAAGCTCAACAATAACTGGTACACTCGCCGGTCAGATAGTTATGGAAGGCTATTTGAACATAAGAATTCAACCTTGGTTAAGAAGACTGATAACAAGATTTTTAGCGATCATTCCTGCCTTTTTAACAATAATGATAATGGGCGAAAGTGAAACAGGTGCACTGCTGGTTCTCAGCCAGGTTATTTTAAGTATGCAATTGGGGTTTGCCGTTATTCCCCTTATTCATTTTGTCAGCGACAAAAAACGTATGGGTGAATTTACAATTAAAACTTGGATAAAGGCTTTATCCTGGCTTAGTGCATTGGTTATTGTTGCCCTAAATATCAAATTGGTTTTTGAAGAAATTAATTCGTGGATAATATTAGCCGGTGATAATTCAATATGGATTTGGCTTTCTGCCGTGCCCATTGCGGTGTTTAGCTTTTTTATTTTAGCTTATATAACCGTCAGTCCTTTGCTAAAGAAAAAAGTTACGGAAAAGGTAAAATTACCTCACGGACGTCCCAAAGAATTAATAGACCTTACGTCGCCTCTTTATGAACGTATTGCCGTCGCGGTTGATTTTTCAGATACGGATGCGGACACTATTAAAAATGCCATTGCTCAAGGCGGTAAAAATGCCGAGTACATACTTATTCATATTGTTGAAACAGCAGGAGCAAGAATTTTCGGCAAAGAAATAAATGATTTTGAAACAGGTGCCGATGAACAATATATTAAAGAATATGCCGACAGGCTGAAGCGAGAAGGTTATAACGTAATTTGGCAGCTTGGTTACGGTACGCCCAAAAAATCAATTCCTGAAGTTGTAAAAAATCACAATGTGGATTTACTTGTTATGGGTGCACACGGACATAAGTTAGTAAAAGATATTCTCTTTGGTACTACGGTTGATGCTGTTAGACATAAAGTAAAAATCCCTATCCTGGTAGTAAGAAAATTTGAATTGGAATAAAAATTAGATAAGTAACTCACCTTACGCAAAATATTATCCGTTAGCTAATCCGTCAACTGACGGAAATAGCCACGACCTTTAGGGTCTGTTGCAGAACTATCACCAGTGTCATTTCGATCCGTTAGCTAACGGAAGAAATCTTTTTTCAACAAAAGTGAAAGATTTCTCAGTCGAAGACTCCTTCGAAATGACAATTTATTAGTTGTGCAACACGTCCTAAAGGTCGTGGCTATAAATTCAGTCGACTCTCCGTAGACTTCGTCTCCGAGACGAGCGTGAAATAATGCGTAATGTGAGTTAATAAAATGGATACGGGTTTTACATACCTTATTACAAACAATATGCAGTATGATATTTCAGGTGGTTTAGACCTTAAAACCGGTACATCCGATTGGTTTATTAGTAGCGGATTTTCGTTTAGACTTCCAAATTAATTTGGTAAATTATTTTTAAATTAATTAAGAATTATTCTTAAAAAGGGAAAACGATTAATGAAAGAAATGACCCTATTATCTTGGAATGTAAACGGAATAAGAGCCGTATATAAAAAAGGTTTTGTTGATTGGTTCAGAAGCGTAAAACCCGACATACTTTGCATTCAGGAAACAAAAGCCTGGGAAGAGCAATTACCGGAAGATTTAAAAAACATTGACGATTATAAATCCTTTTTCTGCGGGGGTGAAAGAAAGGGCTACAGCGGAACTGCAATTTATACAAAAGAACAACCGAAGAATGTCAGCAGAAAACTTGGTGTTGAAAAATTTGATAACGAGGGACGTATTTTAATTGCTGAATATGATGCGTTTACATTATTCAATATTTATTTTCCCAACGGTAAAGCCAGGAAAGAACGTCTTCAGTATAAAATGGACTTTTACGAAACGTTCCTTGACCGTGTTAAAGAACTTAAAGATAAAGGAAAAAAAATTATTATTTGTGGAGATGTAAATACGGCTCACAAAGAAATTGACCTTGCAAGACCAAAACCCAACGAAAAATCATCGGGTTTTTTACCCGAAGAAAGAGCTTGGATTGACAAATTATTGGCTAATGGTTTTTTAGATTCTTTGCGTATGTTTAACAACAAACCCGAGCAGTATACCTGGTGGGATATGATAACCAGGGCGAGAGAAAGAAACGTCGGTTGGCGTATAGATTATTTTTTTATAAGTGATAATCTAAAAGAACAAATTAAGGATGCTTTTATTATGCCCGAGGTAATGGGTTCCGATCATTGTCCTGTCGGACTTAAATTATCAGTTTAATTATTAATAGAATTTCTTATTTTTGAAACCCTCAAACATTTTTTAAATAAAAGAATATAAAAATGCACCAAGAAAAAGATTCAAATATTACGGATGATCATAGGAACCTAAATGAATAGAAACGACAAACAATGAACAAAAAATTTCTTATTATAGTTTTTATTCTTTCATTAATAACTTCTCTTTATCCGCAAGCAGATACTTTAAAAACTTACTATCCTAATAACAAATTAAAATCGGTAATACCTTTACTTGATAGCTTAAGACAAGGTCTTGCAAAATTTTATTTTGATAACGGTAAAATAAAAGAAGAAAGACCTTATGTAAACGGGAGGGTTGAAGGCATTGTAAAGCATTATTATAAATCGGGTGTATTGAAATCCATATATACAATAATCAATGGAAAAAGAGAGGGCAACTATACTTTATATGATGAAAAGGACAGTGTGTTAAAAGATGTTAATTTTGTAGGGGGCAAGATAGATATAAAAAGAATTCCTTTTTATGTTGATAAAGAAAAAGAAACTTTTATAAAAAAATCAATAAAGAAAATAAAAGAAGAACAAACCGGCGTACCGCTTCCACCAAAAATAGAAGAGAAAAATTTCAAAGATGATCCCGCTTATTATCTAAATGTAGAAGTTATGCCAAAGCCAATTGGCGGAATGGCTTCGATTTATAGAAAGTTAACTTATCCCTTGGCTGCAAGAGATAATAATATTCAAGGTATTGTAAAAGTTAGAGTATTTATTGAGAAAAACGGAAGAGTAAGTAAAACTGAAATTGTTAAAGGTCTTGGTTACGGGTGTGATGAAGCAGCTGAAACCGCAATTAAATATACAAGATTTACACCCGGTTTGTTAAGGGGGCAAAAAGTTAAAGTACAAATGATAATATCTGTTGAATTTAAATATCCTTAATTGTTAAAATGTGGATGTGTAAAAGAATTGACAGATAAATTTGGAATTTTAAAAAGAAAAGGAAATATTGGGGCAGGAACATTTTATGTAATAGAATAAAAATCAATTGGATAATCACAGAAGCCTTGCACAGAATACGAGCTGATATTTTCAATTTAACTTTGGTTTTTGTATCTTTGAAAAAAAGGAATAATTATGAGAACAATTCAATTAAATATACCAGATAGTGTTGATTTAAAGGACCATGATTTTTCAATGATAGTTGCCGCTAAACTTTATGAAGATTGTAAACTTTCATCAGGACAAGCTGCGAAAATAGCTGGATTAACAAAAAGAACTTTTATAGAGCTACTTGGTCGCTATGGAGTTTCTGTTTTTAGCGATTCAATTGCCGACCTTCATTCAGATATAGCAAATGCATAAAATCGTAATATCTGATACAAGCACTCTGATTCTCTTTCATAAGATTGAGAGTTTGGATCTATTACAGAAAGTTTATGGAGAGTTAATCACAACTCCTGAAATTGCCGAAGAATTTGGAGAAAAGCTTCCTGTATGGATTAAACTTCAATCTGTT
>DRJC01000224.1 GCA_011052365.1 Ignavibacteria bacterium | reverse complement strand
ATTATTGAATTGTTGAATAAGACAATAAAGGAAAAGAATTAAAATTACCGGAATATTTGTTCTGTTATCGCGAGGAAATCCGTTAGCTAACGGATGACCGAAGTAATCTGTTCTTGTTTGTTATTGGAATTACTTCCCTCGATAAATCGGAGTCACAAAGACGTTTGCAAAATTTTTTGGCTTTTATAAAATAAATCCTAATTCTATATTGAGAATAAAGGGAATATGTTATGTCTAAAATATTACTCATTGATGATAATGCTGATAATTTAACTTCTCTATCTGCAACTATAAAAGATTTCATCCCCACATCTACTATTTGCACTGCCCTATCCGGTCCAGAGGGACTGAAGATTGCCTCGGCGGAAATGCCGGATGTTATTATTCTAGATATTCGTATGCCTGGAATGGATGGCTACGAAGTACTTGAGTTACTTAAGGCTAATATAAAAACAAAAGTTATTCCCGTAATCCTTTTAACGGCAAACTACACCGACATTAAAAGCAAGGTGCGTGGATTAGAAACCGGTGCAGATGCTTTCCTTTCAAAACCAATAGACAAAAACGAGCTTATTGCACAGGTTAAAGTGATGCAAAGAATAAAAAATGCTGAAGATATTTTACGAAAAGAAAATATATTATTAGAGTCTGTTGCAAAAGATGCTTCTATGAAATTTGACTTTACTCAGAGAAAATATCAAAATATTTTTGATAACAACATTGCCGGTATACTTGAAACAACATTCGACGGTAAAATAATTAATTGCAATACAGCACTTGCAAAAATGTTTGGTTTTAAAAGTATTGAAGAAGTTTTTGAACACGAAGCACTCCCTTTTTACAAGCATACTTCCGATAGAGAAAAAATCATTTCGTTTCTAAAAAGAAATAATGAACTGATAAATTATGAAGTTGAGTTTGTTAATAAAGACGGCAAAACAGTAAATACTTTAATAAGGTGCTTCAATATTGGTAATCAATCTATTCTATCTTTCCTTATTGATATTACTGATATAGTAAAACTACAAGAAACACAACACCAATATGAACATATTGTATCCAGTTCCACAGATATGATAGCGCTCCTCGATAAAAATTTTACATACCTTGCCTCTAACTCCGCATTGCTTGAAGCATTCGGTAAAACTTCAGAAGAACTAATTGGGTTTACCGCGAAAGATGTATTCGGCAAGGAACATTTTGAAACAGTGATAAAACCAAATGCATTGCGTTGTTTATCCGGAAAAGTAATTAATTATCAAAAGTGGCTTGATTTTCCAATTAGAGGAAAGCGTTATGTGGATGTTAGTTACTTCCCGTATAAAGACAAACAGAATGAAATTAAAGGTTTTGTTGTAAATGCACGAGATATAACCGAACGCAAACTAACGGAAGAGGCACTCCAACTGCGGGAACAACAGTTAAGCCTCATCTATGATTCGACAGGAGACGTCCTCTATTACTTAGAAGTGGAGCCGGGACCGAATTACAGATTCCTAACGGTGAACAGCGCTTTTCTAAAAGCCACTGGGCTTAACATGGAACAAATTGTCGGCAAAACCATAAACGAAGTCATTCCCGAACCGTCACTAAAATTGGTGCGTTCCAAGTACGAAAAGGCGATTAGGGAGAAAAAAATTGTGAACTGGGAAGAAACCTCCCAATATCCCGCGGGCTTCAAGACAGGTATAGTAAATATTGCCCCCGTTTTTGACGACAAAGACAACTGTACCCATTTGGTGGGTTCGGTGCATGATATCACCGAGCGCAAGCAGGCAGAAAAAGAACTACAGGAGTCTTATAATATCATTAACCGGAGTCCTGCTGTCGTCTTTCTTTGGAAGAATGCTGAGGGTTGGCCTATTGAATACGTATCCAAAAACGTAAAAGATTTGTTCGGCTACACCGCCGAAGAATTCTTATCAGGCAATGTACCCTATGCTAGCGTCGTCCAGCAAGGTGATCTGAAAAAAACGATTGAGAAGTCTTCGATTTATAAAAAAAATGAGAAAAAGAACGAATACACACAGGAATATAGAATCTTCACAAAAGACGGAAAAATAAAATGGGTTGCCGACCACACCTTTATACGAAGAAACGAAAAGGACGAAATCACTCACTTCCAAGGTATTGTATTAGATATTACGGAGCGCAAGAAGGCAGAGGAGGAACTCAGGCGCACAATGAAAGAATTAAATGTTAGCGAAAAACGATTAAAAACGATTATAGAAACAGAACCGGAGTGCGTAAAGATCCTCGACACCAACGGAAAACTTTTGGATATGAACCGCGCCGGGTTAGATATGATAGGAGCTGACTCACTGGAACAGGTGCAGGGACAGAATATTTTAACCATTATTGCACCGGAATACCGGGAAGCATTTCGAAAAATGATCAAAAGCGTCATCAAGGGAAATAAAGAAATCCTAACTTTCAAAATCATTGGGCTTAAAGGAACACAACGCTGGCTGGAAACGTATTTGGTTCCTCTCAGTAATGCGGGAAACGAAATTATAGAATTGTTGGGTGTAACACGCGACATCACAGATCGTAAAAAAAATGAGGAGGAAATAAAACAAAAAAACAAACAGCTTCTACTGCTTTCTAAAGCTTCAACAGAAATAAATAAAGTTCTCGATATTAAAATAATTCTTCAACAGCTTGTTAAAATAGCTATCGAATTAACCGGCTCTACTTCCGGTGCCGCTGCTTTGTACGAAAATGATAAAATGGTCTTCAAAACATATAATGATGAAGGGAAAATCACTCCTATTAATTTTAAATTTGAAAAGGGATACGGAGTATCGGGCTGGGTACTTAAAACTAAAAAACCATATATAACTAATGATGCTGAGAATGATAAACACGTGATTCAGAAAATTCGGGAAAAGTTTAATTTTCATAAATTGATTAACGTACCGATTCTCAACAGAGAAGGAGAATTGCATGGTTGTTTTACAATTCACAATACAAAAGAAGGGCGTTCGTATAATGAAAATGATATCGAAATTTTACAAGGTTTAGCTGCGAACACATCCGTAGCCATTGAAAATTCTCAAATGTTATTGGAACGCAAGCAAGCTGAAATTAAGATTAAAGAAAGCCGGCAGCGTCTTTCCAGCCATTTGGCAAATACCCCCCTTGGAGCAATTTTTTGGGATGTTGATTTTAAAGTTACAGATTGGAACAAATCTGCTGAAAATATTTTTGGTTACTCCAAAGAGGAAGCATTAGGCAAACACGCAAATGAGTTGATCATTCCTAAAGAGACACAAGACAAGGTGAAGGACGTTTTCAATCAACTTTTAGCACAGACGGGAGGAAAGAGAAGTACAAATGAAAATATCACTAAAAACGGTAAAAGGATTTTATGTGACTGGTATAACGTTGCAATAACTGATTTAAATGGAAAAGTTACCGGTGTTGCTTCTTTAATTGATGATATAACTGAAAAAAGAATTATAGAAGAAAAACTTCAAAGCCAAAAAGATTTTAATGATACACTCATACAATCAACCCCTGCCTTTTTTGTTGCAATTCAAAAAAACGGCAAGGTATTGATGATGAATGACACTATGCTGAAAGCACTTGGTTATTCAAAACAAGAAGTTTTAGGTAAGGATTATCTAACTACTTTTGTTCCTGAAAGTGATAGAGAAATGTTGTCTAAAATTTTTGAAAAACTTACTGCGCTTCCGCAGCCTACGTTGAATGAAAATTACATTCTCGCAAAAGACGGTCACAAAATACTAACTGAATGGCATGGCGTTCCTATTTTGAAAGATAAAAAATTCGATTACTTCATAGGCTTAGGTATAGACATCACAAAACGTAAAGAATCCGAAATTGCCCTTAAAAAAAGTGAGAAACATTATAGGGATTTATTTAACAGCATAAATGACTTGGTCTTAACTCACGATTTAGAAGGTAATATCCT
>DRJC01000223.1 GCA_011052365.1 Ignavibacteria bacterium | reverse complement strand
TGATGTTGTAGAGCGATGTGCCTGCCTCGGTGGTAGACGGGTTTCGTCGCTCCTCTCTCTCCTTTGTTTGTTCTTCAGCGAGCACCCTGTCTACCGCCAAAGTAAACCTGCTCGCTTTACATATTAAATCATAAATTCCGGATTATAATAACTCCATTCATAATGATAAGGATTATCTATTAACCCTGCTTTTACAGGGTTATTTAAAACATATTCGACTAATCTTTGAAGCTCTTTTTCATTTCTGATAACGTGATCATAACTTTCGTGTTGCCAAAACTTTCCTTTACGGTTGAGGATTTTATTTGCCTCTTTTGCTGTATACCATTTTAAAGATTTCATTATTTCCGTGATGTTGTAGAGCGATGTGCCTGCCTCGGTGGTAGACGGGTTTCGTCGCTCACTGTTTTTTGTTGTTTTTGAGCGAACAACTGCTCGCTCTACAAATACATTCCTTGTAGAGCGACGAGTTCGTCGCTCATTGCTTTTGTTTTTGAGCGAGCAGCCTGTCTGCCGCCAAGGCAGGCCTGCTCGCTTTACATCTTTGTTTGGTATGAAGATTATGTGGAGATGGTTAGGCATAATAGTATATGCTATTAGTTTATATTCTTTTTCATCACGATAGTGTAAAGCTTCTTTTACAACAGCAGCAACTTTATTATTATTCAACCACTTTCTTCCAAATTTTGCAGAGTTCAAAATCTGATCATATTTTATAAACCTGTTATATTTTAAATCGTTATAAAGTTCTTTCTTCTTAGGAACATTTTTTTCACCGGAAATTAACTCTAATTTCTTTTCATATTCTTTTTTTATTTTATCAACTATAGATTTCGGGATTGTACCTGCTAATCGTGTTGTAATAAAATAAGCATATCCTTCCGGTTGATAATGCGGTAAGTTTCGTTTATAAAAACCCATATCATAAAGTAAGAATATTTGTAATATGAAGCCAGGTTAAAGATTTGTAGAGCGACGAGCCTCGTCGCTCAGTTCTCTCTCTTTTGTTTGCTTTTCAGCGAGCAATCTGCTCGCTTTACAAATACATTCTTTGTAGAGCGAAGAGTTCTTCGCTCACTGTTTTTTGTTGTTTTTGAGCGAGCAACCTGCCTAGCGGCAGGTAAACCTGCTCGCTCTACAAAAATATTCCTTGTAAAGCGACGAGCCTGCCTGTGTCGAAACGACTTCGTGCAGACAGGGTTCGTCGCTCACTGTATTTGAGCGAACAATCTAATACTTATTAGTTTATTTAAAGAGTTTTTACTCAGTAGAGGATAATGAGTTGTTTATATAGGCTTGAGAAAGACTTTATTATAAAAAGGTAGCTTTTAAAAAAATAAATTTAAATGTTCGATCTCAATTATTATTTATAACCCCTTAAAAATTCTATTCTATCTTTTAATTCTTCAACAGGAATTAACAATTTATCCTTACCGTAAATTCCGTCCTCCCTGTTATCAAAAGCAAGTTCGTAATCTTTGCTCATTACTATTGCTTCTTCAGGACAAACATCTTCACAAAATCCGCAAAAGATACAGCGGAGCATGTTTATCTCAAATTTTTCGGGGTATCTTTCTTTTTCACTTTCAGTTTCAGCAGCTTGAATTTCTATTGCCAAAGCAGGGCAAACTCTTGCACAGAGTGCACAGGCAACACATCTTTCAACACCGTTTTTTTCTTCAACTAAAACGGGGCGCCCACGGTAAGAACCGGTTGGAATAAATTTTTCTTCGGGGTATTGTAATGTGAATTTTGGTCCGAGTAAATTTTTAAATGTAAGAGCCAAACCATTTAATATGGCGGGGATGTATATTTTATCCCAAAATGTTAAATCTTTTAATCTCTTTTTTTCTGCCATTTATACTCCGATTAAAAATCTATTCCTTCATTTTTAATTTTGTTAAATATTAAAAATCATTATTAAGACAGCTACCCAAATTATATTTATTAAAGATAACGGGAACATAACCTTCCAGCCCAGACTCATCAACTGATCGTATCTGAATCTTGGTAATGTCCATCTTACCCATAAAAAGAAAAACAACAGCAGACCCATCTTCAGCAAGAATCCTAAAATTTGAAGTGCAATTACAACACCGCCCGGTAATCCCAAAGAATCAACTAATGGAAGCTGCCAACCTCCCAAATAAAGTGTAACAATAAGTGCACTTGCAATAATCATATTTGCATATTCGGCGAGAAAGAATCCGGCAAATTTCATACTGCTGTATTCAGTGTGAAAACCTCCTACCAATTCAGGTTCGGCTTCAGGCAGGTCAAACGGAAGCCTGTTTGTTTCTGCAAATGCCGAGACCAAGAATGTGATAAACCCTATCGGTTGTATAAATGCGTTCCACATCCACCCCGATTGAGCCAATACAATTTCTGTCGGTCTTAAAGACTGCGATAAAAGAATAACTCCACCGATTGAGAATCCCATTGAAATTTCATAAGAGATCATCTGTGCAGAAGATCTTATGCCGCCTAAAAGAGAGTATTTACTACCCGAAGACCACCCGGCTAATGTAATTGAATATACACCGATTGAAGTAAGTGCAAGAACATATAAAATACCAATGTTAACATCTGCTACAACAAGCGGAACCGAATACCCGAACAAAGTTACGGTAGGACCGAAAGGAATTACTGCATAAGTGCTGAATGCAACAAATAAAATAATCATAGGTGCTAAAGCATGAATCTTATGGTTAGCATTATCGGGTACGATATCTTCTTTCAACAATAATTTTAATACATCGGCAAACGGTTGTAAAACTCCCTGCCAGCCCACCCTGTTGGGACCGAGCCTGTTTTGTATCCAGGCACTTATTCTTCTTTCGAAATAAACAAGGTAGGAAACCGTAAGTAAAATTAAGGTAAATAAAACTGCAATCTTGCCTAATGTAAATAATATAGTTTCAAGTATTGTCATAATTATATTAGCCCTTTAAACAATTTCAATAACTTCATTTAATATATCTTTAAGTAAACGCTCTTTTTACTAATTGTATCGTAACCCAATTTCCTAAACTTTATACGCCGGTAAAAAAGGAGTGGGAGTTTTCAGTTTTTCACCCATTATATCGTAATCCAATCCCTTAAATGCATCAATATTTTTGCTCATATCATCAAAAACATTTTCCGCCATTTTGTATTTCAATTTTTTATCAAATAGAATAGAAAGACCGGATATAATTTTCCAGCTTGCACGTGCATCGCGTTTGTTACCTTTTGCCCAACGGTCAAAACTGGTACCAAATTTATCAAGCCTGCTCATTGCCATTCCGTCGAGACTTCTATCCATTTCCGTTGTTTCAACTGCAGGTTTAATTCTTTGAACTCTTCCTTTGAAATTAATAAATGTACCGTTCTTTTCAGCAAAAGTTGCAGCAGGAAAAACGAAATCGGCAAATGCAGTTATTTTGTTAAAATTAGAAGTGAGAACAATTAATAATTCAAGATTTGGTAAAGATTTTTCAAGTTCGGGATATGCTTCCAACAGATCATCTTCCATTACAAACAATCCTTTTATCTTACCGGATTTAATCCCTTGAACTATTCCATCTAAATCTAAGCCACCCTGTTTTGGTGAAACGCCTGTAAGTTCAGCACCCATAGTATTTGGTGTTATATCATTTTGCCGTAATAATTCATCACCAAAATCCGGATCGGTATGTCTTATAAAATCTATATTTTTGCAACCGATAACATCTTTTGTAAATTTCGTTAGAAGATAATTATCTTCGCAAGTTGAAAATGCAGAGCCTATAAATGCAATTTCTTTGTTGGAAATGTTTTTTAATTCTGAAGAAGCGCTTGCATAAGCTTCATCCCAACCCACTTCAATTAGTTGACCGTCTTTTCTTAAGTGCGTGCCGTCAACTCTATTATCGGCGTTAACATGTTTAAAAGTATTCAATCTTCCGTCATCACACATCCAGTAACTGTTAACCTCTTCGTTAAACCTCGGTGTTAATCTCAATATCTCATTATTCTTAACCCAAATATCAATATTGCATCCTCTTGAACACCCGGTACAAATAGATGGGTTGGAAGAAAGATC
>DRJC01000222.1 GCA_011052365.1 Ignavibacteria bacterium | reverse complement strand
TAAATGACAAGATTAATGGGGAAGATTAGAAGCTAATAATTCAATAAGAACAAATAATATTAATAAATAAATAATTAGAAAAGTATAGATAAAAGGTAGCACCTATTTCTCTTTTTACGGGGCTTTACGAAGTGATCTCTTTGGGCTAAAGCCCAGGCTTGTTGGTAAGTATGTCTTTGACCCCACCATAAATGGTGGAGTTATATATTCCTTGGTTATTTACTTTCATATCAAATCTTTTTACCCTCGCAAAGGGCAATATATTAATAACTCAGTTCCTGAATGCCGCAGGCAAGCTTTAAAGTGTAGAAATCACAAACCAAAAGAGGGCGGGCTTTCTTCCAGGTAATCACTTTGTGAAGCCCAAAGTATGTTTGTTTAAAATTAAATCAATTCGCCAAATCGGCATTCATTTTTTCAAGAAGTTTTAATTTTTTCCAATTGAAATCTGTCATATTTTGAATTTCTTCAATTGTACTTTTTTTATCTTCTTCAAAAAGATGTTTGAATCTGCCCTGCAGTTTTAAACATTCTTCAACTTGCACTTTGTTTTTAGGGAAATGATTTATTTTATACTTTCCGTATTCAACTTCATAAAGAGGAAACAGGTTGCTTTCAACTGCTAAGCGTGTCACTTCGATCGATTGGGAAGGTTCTGTTCGATGACCGGGAGGACAGGGACCGTCAATCATCAATAACTTAAAACCTTTTAAAGAAATTGCCTTTTCAATTTTTTCTCTGTAATCCTTTAAGAAGGCTAAAGATGCTGTTGCAACATAAGGAATGTTATGAGCAGCAATTATTCCGATTAGATCCTTCGGCCAAATTTTTCTAAAGTTAGCGCTCGGATTTGTAGTAGTAACTGCACCATAAGGAGTTGCCGTGCTGGATTGAATGCCGGTATTCATATAAGCGCCGTTGTTGTTGCAAATGTATAGCATTTCTTCTCCTCTTGTAGCAGCACCGGAGAGAGATTGAAATCCAATATCAAATGTTCCGCCGTCACCGGCAAGAACAACAACATTGGTATCTGTTTTTCCCTGCCTGTCTAAAGCTGCTCTTATTCCTGTTGCAGTTGCCGGGGCTGCCGCAAATACGGTGTGTACAACATTTCCTTTTAATTCATTTAACGGATATGGTCCCGCGATAATAGAAAAACATGAAGCGGGGACAACATAAACTGTATTTTCACCGAGTATGCTTGCCAAGTGTCTTACTAAAAGTGACCAACCGCAACCTCTACAGCTTAATGCGCCGGAAAAAACTTTTTCTTCTGCTATTAAAAAATTATTGTTAATCTGTCCCATCAAATTCCTCTTTGCAATATTTATAAATTCTACAATTCTAAAATCTTAATTATGAATCAATCCATATAATTTCATCGTTATTTGTTTTGCACGTTTCAATAATATTTTCAATTGTAGTAGGCGGCACATCTCTGCCCCCCAACCCTGCATAAATTCCTTGCAATTTATATCTCTCACCGTAAAGTGCTCTTTTCATTTCCTGCATCAAAGCTCCTTCGCTGTCACCAAGAAAATTCCTGTCGATAGTTATTATTTTACATTTGTCTTTATTAACCTTTACTTTTGAAAAAAGTTCTACAATTGATTTTCTTGGGAAAGGTTTAAATAACCTGATTTTTAACAAACCTACTTCCGGGTGAGATTTTATAACACCTCTTGCTGTTGTTGTGATAGTAGATAAAGTTACTAATATTTGTTTTGTACCCTTGTTAATATTTACGGCTTCAATTGCACCGTAATCTCTACCGAAATGCTCCTTGAATTCTTCCCCGATTTTGTTTGTTAAGTCCTCTACTTTTATAACATCTTTCCAGTATCCATGATTAAAATTACCGTAATTATCAGGTGATACAAGTCCGCCGAATGATTTTGGATTCTTAACATCAATTTCACTGCCGTTTAATTTTTTAGGCAGAAGGTATTCATCTACCAAGTCTGCATCCGGCACCCAAATATTTTCACTTGTATGACTTTGATAAAATGCATCAAGTACCATCATTACGGGCAAATTAAGTTCTTCTGAAATTTTATATGATTGAATAATTCCATCTAATACTTCCTGTGAGCTTTCACCATATAATTGAATCCAACCGGTATCTCTCTGGGAGATTGAATCGGATTGATCCGACCAAATATTCCAAGGAATAGAAGGTCTGCCTACGTTACAGATTACTATTGGAAGTCTAAAGTGCGCTATAGCGTGTAATAATTCGTGTGCATAAAATAAACCCTGACCGCTGGTTGCGGTAAATACTCTTTCACCTGTTAAAGCTGCACCCATAGCGGCTGCAAAAACAGAATGTTCGCTGTCCATATTAATGAAGGTTGCGTCTAATTTATTTGCAGCAACACGAGCGGAAAGTTCTTCAATTATTGAAGTTTGTGGAGTTATTGGATAAGCGGGTATAACCGTTGCATGACAAAGTGCAGCTCCTTCCGATGCTGCATAATTGCCCTTTAAAACTTTTTGATAATGTCTCGGATATTTTTCCAAAACTTTTTCGCTTGTGCTTTCAGTTACCTTTTCACTCATTTTCTACCTCGTCCATTTTTAAACTTATTGCAGAGCATGGGCATTCGTTAAAGCAAATACCGCAGCCTTTACAATAATCATAATCAATCCTTAGCCTGTTTTGTTCATCAATATGAACAGCAGCATCAGGGCAATAATTATAGCAATTACCGCAACTGTAACAATCACCGCAATGCAGGCATCTTTGAGATTCTTCAATTACTTCTTCTTTTGTTAATCCTTTCACTACTTCGTCAAAATTTCCGGTGAAAGATTTTAACTCAACAACAGGATTATCATGTCTTGGTGTCGGTAAGTAATAATTATAATTTATATCATCCGGTAATACAACGTTGGTAGGATTTTGTTCTTCCTGATATTCTATATTCCGTAAGTATGAATAAACTTCGTCAGCAACATGATTACCGCTTCCGATAGCTTCAGTAACAGTTCCACCCCAAGCCATATCACCGCAGCAAAATACAGGCTTGTCTGAGTTGAATTCAATCCTTCCTTGTTTCGGTGCAATATTATTGCCTGAAAAAACATATTCATCAAACGATTGTCCGATTGCAGAAAAAACTTTATCTACGGACATAACTTTTTCGGAACCTTCAATTTTTACCGGTCGCTTTCTTCCTGATTCATCGGGTTCACCGAGTTTCATATCAATAAAAGTAATATCAATTTTTCCATTACCGTTTTTGTTGTAACTTACCGGTGTTGTTAAAAACTTAATTTGAACTCCTTCATCGATTGCTTCTTCTACTTCGTGAGGAATTGCAGGCATTTCATTTTTTGATCTTCTGTAGTAAATAGTCGGTTTGGCGCCTAATCTTAAAGTTGTTCTTGCAACATCTATTGCTGTATTTCCGCCGCCGATTATTGCAACTTCATCACCTTCCACTACGCTATAATTATTCGTTTCTAACTTAAACTCGCGTAAGAATTTAATACCGTCGGTTGAAAGTTCTTCGCCGGGTATTTTCATTTTACTGCTTTTATGTGAACCAACTGCTGAAATTATTATATCATAATCTTTTTCTAAATCATTAACCGTAACTTTTGAATTTAATTTTATTATAACTCCTTGCTGCTCGATAGCTTGTATTTCTTTATCAAGTATTTCTTGTGGCAGCCTGAATTCAGGAATACCGGTTCTCATCATTCCGCCTGCATAGGGGAGTGCTTCAAAAACCGTGACTTCATAACCTCTTTGCCTTAATCTTAACGCAGCTGTTAAGCCTGCGGGACCTGCACCGATTACGGCAATATTTTTAGTATATTTTATAGGTTCTGCATAAAATTTTCTTACAATGCCTTGGTCGCCTAAGAATCTTTCAATCGCCCCGATATTCAGACCGCTATCCAATTCTATTCTGTTACAATTCTGCTGACAGAAATGAGGACATACCCTTCCGCAAGTTGAGGCGAAAGGATTAAATTTATAAATAGTATCAAATGCTTCATAAAAATTTCCTTCTGATGTTTGTTTAACAAACAATCTAACATCAGTTCCGGCAGGACAGTTGGTTGTACAGGGAGCAGGTCTTTCCTCATATTTTGGAGTAAGGACTCTCCAATTTCCCGTTTTATTAATCGACATTGGATTATTCCATGAAGGAAAATCCATAATTGGAAGCTGCTCTTTTTCATTTTCAACTTCTAATATCTCTTCTTCGATGACCTCATCACTATCTAAAAATTGAATTAAATTGTCTGTGTTTTTTGGCGAACGTTTTATCTTTTCAGCAGCTATTTTAGCTGATTCGGCGTTTTGTTTCGGTTTTGAAGGTACATTCTCTGATATTATCTGTGTTGCAATATCAATATCCACTTTTAGAATTTTAATTATTGCCCCAATCATAGCGGCATTAACTATGGGAAGAGCTTTTGTACCCAAACCTTTTTCCAAAGAAATTTTTGTTGCCGGTACAGTGTAAGCATTATTGGTATCTATTTTAAAATTTTCAATTTTAGAATTTGTGTTTAAGAGAATAGCACCGTCTTTTTTTAATCCGTTTAAAACCGGTACTTGTTCAATTAAAGTTTCATCGAAAACAACTACAAGATGAGGATTGTAAATGTTGCTTCTGTTTAATATTGGACATTTTGATACTCTTAGAAATGCTTGAATTGGAGCGCCGGTTCTTTCAACACCAAAGGCAGGAAATGATTGTACTTGAAAATCACCAATCTTACTGAATATTTTTGCAAGAATTTCAAATGCGGTGACCATACCTTGACCACCTCTTGCATGACCTCTAATCTCAATCATAGTAACTTATTTCCTTTTGTTTTAAAAGAAGACATCACATATTGAGCACCACTTTGTTGTCTCTTTCAATAATGATTAAAAAAATAGTTCATCTTTCAAAAAAACACAAAAAACATACCATCAATTTTGTTGGAAATCAGCTTGTTTTGTTGTACCAATTCTCATAATTGATAGACCGTTATACTTATTTTTCCCTAATTCTATAAAAAGTATAAATATTTACATAAGAGATTAACAATGGGAAAATGATTAATTGTAAAATTTGTATATATTTAATTAATATACATTTTTAAAATTTGTAATAAATAATTTTAACAGAACAATATACACAAAATGAAAATATCCGTTTGTCAAATTGATACGATTATTGGTGATATAAAAGGTAATAAATCTAAAATACTTGAGGGCTACAGAAAGGGTATAAAAGATAATGCAGACCTTGTTGTTTTTCCTGAATTAGCCTTGTTAGGTTATCCGCCCCTGGACTTGATAGAAAAAAAAGAATTCAGAAACGCAGTTTTTAAAGCAGCAGATGAAATTGCAGAACAAACTCAAGAAACAGGTTTGTTGTTCGGATCGATTACAGAAGATGATGACAACATAGGTACCGATATTCATAATTCCGCCTTGTTATGCTTTAAGGGAAAAATCCAATTTGTGCAAAACAAAACTTTAATCCCTAATTATGATGTATTTGATGAGATGCGTTATTTTGATCCGGCCAAAAGTGTTGATGTTTTTGAATTTAAAGGTGAGAAGTTAGGCATATCAATATGCGAGGATATTTGGAACGATGCCGATTACTGGTGCATAAGAAGATACAGTGATGACCCGGTGAACAAACTAATTGAAAAGGGTGCAACAATATTGCTCAACATATCCGCCAGCCCGTATGCTTACAGAAAAAGGGAAGACAGGATGAAAATGCTTTCTGTTTTAACTAAGGGGAATCATATCCCTTTAATATATGTTTGTTATGTCGGCGGGCAGACAGAACTTATTTTTGACGGTGCAAGTATGTGCTTCAGCTCAAAGGGTGAATTAGTAAAGATGGGTAAATTTTTCGAAGAAGATTATTTTGTTTTTGATACAAATGAAAATTATCCTAAAATAGAAGCAGTTGAAAGATGTTTTGAAGAAGAAATTATTGATGCCGTTACTTACGGATTAAGAGAATACTGTAAAAAATTAGGTTTCAAAAAAGTATTAATCGGACTTAGCGGCGGAATTGATTCGGCTATAGTTACTTATTTTGCAGTACAAGCCTTAGGCAAAGAAAATGTAAATGTAATAATGATGCCTTCCGTTTATTCAAGTGAAGGAAGCATAACTGATTCTGAAAAATTAGTTAATAAATTAGGTATTAAAGCAAATGTAATACCCATTCAATCGTTATTTGAAAACGCCATAGACAATTTAAAACCAATATTTAACGATACACCTGAAAATATAGCTGAAGAAAATCTACAAGCTCGAATAAGAGGGTTATATTTAATGGCTGTATCAAACAAATTTAATTATTTGGTTTTGGCAACAGGCAATAAATCGGAATTGGCTATGGGCTATTGTACTTTGTACGGAGATATGTCCGGCGGTTTGGCGGTAATTGGAGATATATACAAATCCGACATTTATTCTTTATCAAAATACATTAACAAAGAAGAAGAAATAATACCAAATGAAATAATAAACAAAGAGCCTTCAGCGGAATTAAAGGAAAATCAGAAGGACCAAGATACACTACCTCCTTACGATTTTTTAGATAAAGTGTTAAAAATGTATCTTGAAGAGAACAAAGAATGTGAGGAGATAAAATCTATACTCGGTAACGATAAAGACGTTTGCCGCATATTAGACCTTGTTGATAAAAATGAATATAAAAGAAGGCAGGCTGCGCCTGCATTAAGAGTTTCTACTAAAGCCTTTGGTTACGGAAGAAGATATCCAATCGTTCAAGGTTGGAGAAAAAACTAAGTAAATTCTTCTATTCACTTTCAATAGATGAGTCTGCTCTAAAAAGGTATGTGTAACAAAATTATGTTTTGTTTTTGTTCAAAATTTTGATCCAATTTTCTCATAATTAACCTTTTTAGATTCGACTCATAGATTAAAATTATATGAAAAAACAATTCTTGATAATTCTGTCAATATTAATAATTACGGCATTCAATGTTTTTGGTCAGCCATTCACTAAAAATGTAATACAAATAAAAACTTTTAATTCTTTTGATAAGATTTATCAAAACAGTGAATTTTTATTAGCCGTAAAAATAAATGTGGATAAGGGATGGCACATAAATTCCAATACACCCAATGAAGATTATTTAATTCCTGCCAAACTTAGCATCTTATCCAAAGACGGAATTATTGAAAAAGTTGAAAAAATATTATACCCGGAACCTGAAGATATTAAACTTTCATTCTCTAAAACTCCATTATCGGTTTGGCAAGGAGAAGATTTTATTGGTGCTAAGATTAAATTAAAAGATAATGTAAAACCAGGGAAATACAATCTAATTGTTAGTCTTGATTATCAGGCTTGTAATGACAACACTTGTCTTGCACCGGGTAATATTGTTGATACTTTGGAAATTGAAGTAGTAAATAATACCGTTCCTTCAAATAAAATAAATCAATCGATATTTAATTCTCAAATTTTAACTATTGATAAAACAATTAGTAATGACAATGATGAAGGCTCTGTTTCCGGTATGTTTGCAAGTAAGGGGTTTTTGTTAGGATTATTATTTGTATTCTTAGGCGGACTTGCTCTTAATTTAACGCCCTGCGTTTATCCATTAATCCCAATCACAATCGGTTATTTCGGGGGACAAAGTGAGGGTAAAACTAAAAAGTTATTTTTTATGGGATTATTGTTTGTCTTGGGCATGTCTGTAACGTATTCGATTATTGGAGTAGTAACTTCATTAACCGGTTCTCTTTTCGGATCGCTACTCCAAAATACTTATGTAATTTTGTTTATTGTTCTTGTTTTTATTGTTATGGCATTGGGAATGTTCGGAGTTTATGAATTTAAATTACCTGATAGTTTGGTTGCAAAAGCAGGCGGAGCAAAGGGCGGAATGTACGGAGCTTTTTTTATGGGTCTAACATTGGGAATTGTGGCTGCACCTTGTATTGGTCCCTTTGTAATAGGTTTAGTCACAGTAGTAGCAGCAAAAGGTGATCCATTATTTGGATTTACAATGTTCTTCGTTCTTTCTCTTGGTTTGGGATTGCCGTACTTATTCTTAGCAATGTTCTCAGGAAAAATTAAACGATTACCGAAAGCAGGGGAATGGATGGAAGCCGTAAAACATATTTTCGGTTTAATAATACTTGGTATGGCACTTTATTTTCTTTTACCTCTTCTACCAAGGTCTATTTCAGGGTATGTACTTCCTATATTTTTAATTATATCCGCAGTTTATATTTTATTCTTTGATAAACTTGCAAATGGCATTAAAGGATTCAGAATATTTAAAATTGTGTTTTCAATAATAATCTTTGGAATCGGTGTTTATCAAATAATTCCTTCAAAGGAAGTCACTATTGATTGGAAAGATTATTCCAGTGAAAGCTTGATTACAAGTAAAAATAATGGGAGACCTGTATTTATAGATTTTTATGCAGATTGGTGTATTCCTTGTAAAGAACTTGATAGTTCTACTTTTCCTGATCCAAGGGTTGTGAAGATTTCAAAAAGGTTTGATAATTACAAAGCTGATATGACAAGCACTCTTTCACCAGAGGTGGAAAAAATCAGGATTAAATATAAAATAATTGGTGTTCCCACATTATTGTTTCTTAATTCAGAAGGAAAAGAAGTTAAAAGAATAACAGGTTTTATACCTCCTGATGAATTGTTAAAATATTTAAATGAAATAAAATAGAAGGTCAGAGGATTATTGGGTGGTAAAAATAAGGTTTAGTTAACTTTGTAGAAAACAAAAGGAAGCAATGTAAATGTGGCTATATATTGCTGTTGACAATCATCGAGTACTTATTTAATTTTCTAAAATAGATTTTAAATAATTAAATATTTAGATAAAATATTGTTACATATTTCCGATTTGCTCGATAATAAAATTTATACTTCATTGAGAACACTCCAATCATTCCCAAATTTATCTTTGAATAGTAAGAGCTTAATTTTGATTTTTCATACTAATGAAAAAATATAATAAACGATATAACATATAATTAATAATGAGTTAAGAATAATGAAAAAAGGAATACAAGAACTAAGTGAAGTCACTGTGAGGTTTGCAGGGGATTCCGGTGACGGAATGCAGCTTACAGGTACTCAGTTCAGTAATACATCTGCATTGGCAGGTAATGATGTCAGCACTTTACCGGATTATCCGGCAGAGATACGAGCTCCCATCGGTACAACATACGGGGTAAGTGGTTTTCAATTGCATTTTAGTGACAGTGATATTCATACCCCGGGTGATTCACCGGATATATTAATCGCAATGAACCCTGCATCATTAAAAGTAAATTTGAAAAGTTTAAAACCAGGTGCTACAATTATTGTAAATGTTAATTCTTTTGATGAAAAGAATTTTAAACTTGCACACTATGAAAGTAATCCTTTAGAAGACGAAACCTTAAGAGGGTTTCATGTTGTTGAAGTTCCGTTATCTAAATTAACAGCAGAGGCTTTAAAAGATAGTGGACTTAAACCTAAAGAAGTTGCAAGATCTAAAAACTTTTTTGCTTTAGGATTAATGTACTGGCTTTACAGTAGACCAATTGAACCGACAATAAATTGGATTGAAACTAAATTTAAGAAGAACCAACAAATTGTTGATGCCAATAAAGCAGCTCTTGAAGCAGGATATTATTTTGGTGATAACACAACTTTATTTTCAACAAGATATAAAGTGAAACCGGCAAAACTACCTAAAGGAACATACAGAAGTATAGAAGGTAATGAGGTACTTGCACTTGGATTAGTTGCAGCATCAATAAAAACCGGTTTACCTTTATTTTTAGGTTCATACCCTATAACCCCGGCATCAACTATTCTTCACGAACTTAGTCGGCATAAAAAATATGGAGTTAAAACCTTTCAAGCCGAAGATGAAATTGCAGCTGTTACAGCAACAATCGGTGCTGCTTTTGCAGGTGCCTTAGCTGTTACCACAACAAGCGGGCCTGGTTTAGCTCTTAAATCAGAAGCAATTGGTTTGGGGGTTATGACTGAATTACCAATGATTATAGTGAATGTTCAAAGAGGAGGACCAAGCACAGGACTTCCCACTAAAACAGAACAGTCGGATTTATTACAAGCAATGTACGGAAGAAGCGGGGAATCACCTGTTGTTATTATTTCTGCAAATACACCTGCAGATTGTTTTGATGTTTCGTTAGAAGCAGCAAGAATAGCAACTAAGTATATGGTACCTGTTTTATATATGACTGACGGCTATATTGCAAACGGTTCCGAACCCTGGAGAATTCCAGCCCCTGATCAAATACCCGATATGAAAGTTGAGTTTAGAACCGACCCTGAAAACTATCAGCCATACTCAAGAAATGAAAATCTATCTAGACCCTGGGCAATTCCAGGTACACCCGGTTTAGAACATAGACTTGGCGGATTGGAAAAAGAAAATATTACCGGAGATGTAAACTATGACCCTGAAAATCACGAATATATGGTAAGACTTAGGGCGGAAAAAGTTAAAAATGTGGAGAACGATATTCCGGGTTTAAAAGTTGAAGGTGATCCGGATGCCGATATTCTTGTGGTTGGATGGGGTGGTACTTATGGTGCCATTACCGATGCAATTTACAGTCTAATAGAAAAAGGTAAAAAAGTAGCACACGCTCACTTCAGGTATTTGAATCCATTTCCGAAAAATACTGAAGAAGTGCTCAAAAAATATAAATATATCCTATGCCCTGAACTTAATTTGGGACAATTATCATTTTTGATAAAGAGCCGCTATTTGATTGATGTAGATTCATATACAAAAATTCAAGGACAACCATTTAAGTCTTCTGAATTAGAAGATAAAATTGAAGCAGTATTAGGAGGTATGAACAATGGCTGAAAATATAACGACAGACGAAATAGCTTTAAAACCAAAAGATTTTTCTTCATCGCAGGATGTTAGATGGTGTCCCGGTTGCGGTGATTATTCTATACTTGCTCAAATTCAGAGAGTATCACCTGAGATTGGAGTAAAAAAAGAAAACTATGTATGGATATCCGGCATCGGATGTTCATCAAGATTTCCATATTATATGGATACATACGGTATGCATGGCATTCACGGAAGAGCAGCAGCAATAGCTACGGGTGTAAAAATCCAGAACCCTGAGCTTTCGGTTTGGGTTGCAACAGGTGACGGTGATGCTTTAAGTATTGGCGGTAATCACTTTATTCATGCTTGCAGAAGAAATATCGGTATAAAGATTATTCTTTTTAACAACAGAATTTATGGATTAACAAAAGGACAATATTCACCGACTTCTGAAAAAGGTAAAATCACTAAAAGTAGTCCTTACGGTAGTATTGATTATCCTTTTAATCCGACTGCATTAGCGATTGGGTCTGATGCTACTTTTGTAGCACGTTCAATAGATAGGGATCCTAAACATTTAAAAGAAATGATTAGCCGAGCTGGTAGTCATGCAGGTACTGCTTTTATTGAAGTTTATCAGAATTGTAATATCTTTAACGATGGAGCATTTTCACCGTTAACAGATAAAAACACAAAAGCTGATAATGTACTTGTATTAGAAAATAATAAACCAATGGTCTTTGGAAAAGAAAACGATAAAGGTGTTATCTTAGACGGATTTACTCCAAGAGTTGTGGATTTAACGGACAGTAAATATTCTCTTGATGATCTTTGGGTACATAACGAACACGATATACACGCATCCAGAGCACACATACTTTCTCAATTCCCTGAATTTGAGGGTCTTCCTACTCCGATTGGTATATTCAGACATATTGATAAACCTACTTATGAACACGATTTGCATCAACAATTAAAAGATGTGATAGCAAAAGAAGGTGAAGGAAACTTGAAAGATCTTCTTTTTAGTGGTAATACCTGGGAAGTTAATTAAGTAAAAATAATTGACTTTTATTCTTGCTGTATAATTTAGGACTTGAAAAAATCAAGTCCTTTTATTTTTATATTAATGTATATGATTGATTTTAAAAAATTAAAAGAAATAATTGAGGATAATAATTCATTCCTTCTAACTACGCATGTAAATCCGGATGCCGATGCTATTGGTTCTGAAGTAGCATTTTACTTAATGCTGAAAGAAATGGGGAAAGAAGTGTATATCTTAAATCACAGCAAACTTCCGTATAATCTTACTTTTCTTGATGAAGATAAAATAATTCAGAAATATGATAATTCAAAACACGATAAGTTGTTCAGCAGTGTTGATGTTTTAGTAGCTCTTGATTTTAACCGTTCCAACAGAATGGTTAGTATGGAAAAGGAATTTTTAAATTCTAAAAAAATTAAAATTTGTATTGATCACCACGAAGGTCCGGAAGATTTTGTCGATTTTCAATTTGTAGATAAACAATTTTGTGCGACCGGGCATATTATCTATCAATTTATAAAAGAAACAAATATTGTAGAAATTAACAAAGGAATAGCCGATAATCTTTATGCGGCTATAATGACTGATACGGGTTCTTTTAAATTTGAAAGAACTACCGCTGATATACATTCCATTGCAGCAGACTTATTGGAAAAAGGAGTTTCTCCGACAAGTATTTATGATAGTATTTTTGATCAAAGCAGATTCGGGAAAGTGAAACTTCTCGGATTAGCATTAAAATCTATTGAAGTATACGGAAAGCAAAAGGCAATTTGTTTTATGAGACTCTATCAAAAAGATTTTTATGAATGTAATGTTGATGAATCAGATACCGACGGGTTTGTAAACTTTTCACTTTCCATAAAAGGTGTAAAAATAGGTTTGTTATTTATAGAATTAAAAAATGGATTTAAAGTCAGCTTTAGATCAAAAGGGGATATTCCGGTTAACAAACTTGCAGAAGAATATGGCGGCGGCGGGCATAAAAACGCTGCGGGTACAAGAAGGTTTAATCAAAAATTAGACGAACAAATTGAAGAAATTTTAAAACGAACAGAAACCTATTTATAAATTCGGAGAAAAAATGTTAGAAATAAATTTCAAAGCTTTTGACAGTGAAAAAGTAAAATACAGTACTCTTTCACTAAACATCATTTTTTTGATAAATGACAAAAGTTTAAAAAATAAACTTAATAAATTAGATAAAACTTATAATATTAAACTTTCAAAACTCCAAAAAGAAAATTTACTTTCGGAAGATGTAAGTGAAATTAGAGTAGCAAAACAAAATGGACAGCCTGATGAATTTTTGTTTCACAAAGTTAAATTAGATGAAAAATTTAATGCGGATTATTTTAGGAATTATTGTGCCGGTTTAATAAGCAAAATTAAAAATGAAAAGATAAAAGAAGTTCACGTCTCAATACCAAAACACAGTACTTTTAAAAAATATTTTAATGATGAATCATATTTTTATCAAACATTTGCGGAAGGGTTTGTTTTAGGCAACTATAATTTTGATAAATATCTTTCGGATAAAAAAGCACATGGCAAATTAAATATCATTTTCAATTCTGATAATTTACTATTACTTCGGAAAGCATTGAATAATGCTAAGTTTGTTACCGAAGGAGTAAATTTCACAAAAGATTTACAGAACGAACCCGGTATTACTTTAACCCCTTCTGAATTTGCAAAAAGGATTTCATCAAAATTTAGGGGAACTTCCGTAAAAGTAACGGTGATGAATGAAAGAGAAATTAAGCAAAGGAAAATGGGAGGACTTCTTGCAGTCGGGATGGGCAGTAGCAATCCCCCAAGATTTATTGTAATGAGATACAATGGTTTGAAGGGGAAGGCAAATAAATCCAAGCCGATAGCAATTGTCGGTAAAGGTATTACTTTTGACAGCGGCGGCATATCAATAAAACCCTCAAACGGTATGGGGGAAATGAAAGCAGATATGTCGGGTGCAGCTGTAGTTGTCGGATTATTGCTTGCCGCTGAAAAAGCTAAACTACCTGTTAACTTAATTGGAATTATTGCATCAGCAGAAAACATGCCTTCCGGTACTTCTATGAGACCAGGAGATATTGTTATTACTTCATCCGGTAAAAGTATTGAAGTTGATAATACAGATGCAGAGGGAAGAATGGTACTTGCAGATGCACTTCATTATGCTTCAAAACAAAAGCCGCAAATGATAATTGACTTGGCTACTTTAACAGGTGCCTGTGTTGTTGCACTTGGGGAATTGGCTGCAGGTATGTTTACAAAAGACGATAAATTAAAGGATAAATTATATTCATCGGGATTAAAAACTTACGATAGAGTGTGGCAAATGCCTTTGTGGGATGATTATAATTATTTAATAAAAAGTAATGTTGCCGATGTAAAAAATATTGGAGGCAGATGGGGAGGTGCTATTACCGCTGCTAAATTTTTAGAAATGTTTGTCGATAAAAATATACCTTGGGTTCATTTGGATATTGCAGGTCCTGCAATGCCAAATGATTTTAACAACTATACCAAAAAATATATGACAGGATTTGGGGTAAGGTTGCTGTTTGATTTTTTATCGGAATAAATTAGGGGACGGGGAATTAATCTTTATCTGAAAAAGATCACATTTAAGTTTTAAAACAAAACCCTCGTTAAAAATTAACGAGGGTTAAATCTATCCACTTTTTTTAGTACAATTCATATTGTGAATACATCAGCTTTTTTTGACCGGATATAAAATTTGTTGAATTTTATCTATTCCAAATAGTATCTGAGCCTTTGTTTCAGCGTTAGCCCTTTTTAATAATGATTTCTTGAGCATAGAATTCAGATTTATTAATTTAGCTCTCATTAAAGATACAGCTTCGCTAGGTAGAGGTGCCTGAGGTCTTCTTCTAGAGAATCGTGAAGACGACCGTGTACTCTTCGGCTTGGGGTTCAATTTACTATTTATAAGATCCAGGTAAGCACGCTGTAAATTTCGCCTGTAAATATTAATTGAAATTCTTGAAGCTTTTAATTCACTCCATATACCATTCTGGAGATCAGTTAACATTTGTTCAAGAGTATATTCACGTGGATGAATTGACGCAGTATTTATTAACCTGCTGAGCCTGTCGTTATTAAGTAAAATATTTAATATTCGTACCTGACCCTGCAGAACTCTGCCTGTGTTTCCATCAGGTTCAATTAAGGAGAGTATTTCAGGTCTAATCAAATCTTTTGGAGCGCGGAATGCTTCTTTCTGTAAGTATGCCATAGCTTTTTTCTGTTTTCTTTTTGATAGAGGTTTATATATTTTCCCTTTATCACCGGCATATCTTTGCGTAGTAATTACTCCGCCAATATAATTAGCAACGTGTCCCAGTTCCCTGTTTCTCTGCGAATATACCTGGTTATATATTTCTTTCAGGTTACTGTAGTCTTGTCCAGGTTGAGTAGTTGCTTTTAACAGGTAACCCATTACACGTTTCAGATTTTTCATTCCATATTTAGTGGCTGCAATAGCATCATTTCCAAGGTCTTCAGTCTGAGAAGTCGGATCAATCCCGTCAGCAGATCCGAATCTTAAATAAGGTTCTGTTTCCTGTCTCGCAACAATTTTATTCAGAGCGGATTTTTCTTCTTCAGGAGTTTTAGCACCAATTATAGGAGTGTATCCCCATTCCACTGCAAATTTATCATAAGGTCCGACTATCGGAATTAGGCTGGCATTGTCGCCCGGTTGTGCTATATAATTAAATCTTCCATAATCCATAATTGAAGATTCGGTGCCGTATTTAGCTGTAAAAGTCGCACTTCTTAAACTATCAACAGGGTACTGAGAACTTGCTTTCATGTTATGTGGGAAACCAAGTGAATGACCGACTTCGTGAGTAACTACATATTCCAGCATTTTTCCGATCAAAGAATCCGGCAATGGAAGTTTCTGGGCAGTTGGATTATTGGGGCTTGCCTGGACAAAGTACCAGTTGCGAATAAGATTCATTACGTTATTATATATACCGATATCCGCATCAAGTATTTCCCCGGTACGCGGATCACTTATATGAGGACCGTAGGCATTTTCTACGTTAGAAGGAAGCCACCTGATTACAGAATACCTGGCATCATCTGAACTCCAGTAAGGAGATTCTTTTTCAGAAGGAGGATCTTTTGCAACAATTGCGTGTTTAAAACCTGCTTTTTCAAAAGCAACATTCCAGTCTTCAACTGCTTTATGCAGCCAGGGGCGCCATTTATCCGGTACTCCTTTGCCGATATAAAACACGATCTGTTTAACAGGTTCAACAAGTTCGCCTCTTAAAAATGCAGCAGTGTCTTTTGGATCCAGTCTCCATTTTGTAATAAAGGTTCTCTTTTCGGTACGATGTCCCGGAAAACCATAATCATAAAGGCTAACCGTAAAAAAGCCTACCCGTTTATCTTTCAAACGTGCTAACATTGGTTTTTCAGGTAACCGCACCATTGAATTATGAATTGTTAAAGTAATGGTGCTAAGCGAACGTGAATCGGGCACCTTGGAAGCGTTATAAGTCATCGTTGCTTCAATTTCAAGGTTATCCGGAAATGCTTTAATATAATTGATGAATGATCTTTTAGTATCAAGCTTTTTGACTTTATATCGTTCCCGGGAAAATCTGTTCATGCCAAGTTCGGCAACATCGGTAGAGAATAAACTTGTAACATCAATAACAATTGCCGAACTGTCATTGTTAAAAGCTTTAAGATTAAAAGCCATTATTACCGGAGGCTGGTTAGCCCGCTTTACAGAATATGATACAGGTAAAGAATCGGCAGCCGTTGCAGCAAACATTTTACTTCTTAATAAAATTTTGTTTCCCATTCTTTCCCATCTTACTACCTGATGATTTATCGCATCACCCTGGTAGCCTACCCCTGCCTGAGTTTCAGCTTGAGTAGTAACGAGCAAGAAATCTTTGTCGAATTCTTTTAAAGGTATTTCAAAATAATATTTGTTTTTTACTTTGTGCACGGTAAATAACCCTTGACTGGTTATTGCATCTTTAGTGATAACATCACTATAAGTTTTAGGGCCGTTCTTTGATTCTTTCTGTTTCTTGTTTGGTTTTTGCTGTGCATAAATATTTATGCCAATCAGGGAATAAACAAGAAAAGAGAACATAAAAAGTTTAAATATCTTCATATTATTGATCCCTATATATTGTTATTGAATATGGTTGGTTAGAAAAAATGTTTTTAATCCTATTATAGAAAATATACTTATTATTGTTTAATCTAAATATTGCTGTCTATAATTGCAATAAATTTAGGATGGATGGAAAAGCGATATTGCAGG